>DATCFW010000433.1:0-6059 GCA_036509295.1 Solirubrobacteraceae bacterium
ACGAGCTGGTGCTCAGCGATGGCAGCGTCTCGGTCACGGTCACCTGCTGTCCGGCCTTCAACCCGCTGACGATCTGGGTCCGGGTGTCGCCGACCCGGCCGACGACGACCGGGGTGGAGACGGACTTGCCGTTGCTCAGGACGTTGAGGTGCGCCACCGATCCGCTCGTCCCGGTGACGGCGCTGGTCGGCAAGTTGACGCCGGTCGCCTGACCGGTGGTCACCGACGCCGAGGCGCTCATCCCGGGCTTGACCGGTGAGTCGCGCTGATCGAGGGTCAGCGTGGCGTCGTAGCTGACGACACTGTTGCTGGTGGTGCCGAGCGTTGAGATCGATGTCACATGGGCGCCGAGCTCGACGCCGGTGAGCGCATCGAGTGTCACCGTCGCCGGCTCGCCCACCTTGACCTTCGAGATGTCGGATTCGCTGAACGCGACGGTCATCGTCATCGTGCCGGTGTTGACGATCTCGGCGAAGCCGGTGGAGGCCGACGAGCTGCTGGAGGTCCCGCTGGACCCCCCGAGGCTGCCGGCGCTGCTCGTGCCGGCGCTCGACGAGCTCGACGACCCGCTCGTGGCGGAGGCCGAGCCGCCGGAGCCGCTGCTCGATCCGCTGGAGGAGACCGCGTCGCCGGGCGAGATGGCTTGCACGGAGATGACCGTTCCGGTGGCCGGTGAGTACAGATGCGTCTCGTGCAGCGAGGTCTCGGCGGTTGACAACGACGCCTGCGCGCTGTCCACCGACGCCTGGGCCGACGCGATATTGGCGGCGATCGTCTCGGCGCTGGTCGTGCTCGTCTGACCGGAGCTCGACGACCCCGACCGCGAGGTCGACCCCGAAGACCCGGAGCCCGAGCCGGAGCCGGAGCTCGACCCCGAGCTCGTCCCGGTTGTGCCGGTGGATCCCGAGGAGCCGGACCGAGAGCCGGCGGTCCCCGTGCCGGAGGAACCGCTCGTGCTCGGCGTCGTGCTCGTCACGGTCTCGGTGACGGTGGCGGGGCTGGTGGCCGTCGTCGCCGGAGTCGTCGCGCTCGAGCTTGCACCCTTCGTCGTCGAACCCGTGGGCGGCCGGTAGGCGACCAGCTCGGTCGACGGCGCGACGTTCTCGAGGCTCGCGCCCGTGGTCGACGAGGTCGTCTGATCCTCGGCGTTGGTCAAGTTGTCCTGCGCCGAGGTGAGGTTCTCCTGGGCCTGATCGACGGTCAGCTGCGCCGCCGTCGGGTCCAGCGTGGCGAGCAGCTGGCCCTTGACGACGTGATCGCCCGCCTTGATGTACACGCTCTGCAGCGTCCCGCTCGTCTGGAAGTCGGCGGTGTCGTCGGTGCCCGGCTCGACGTTACCGGTGCCGGTGACGGTCGACTGGACGACGCCATTCGCGGCGGTGATCGTCTCCGTGGTCGTGCGCGCCGAGCTCGTCGGCGGACCGAGCTCGAGGATGGCCGCCAGCACGGCGGCAGCGAGCACCGCCACCAGCCCGAGCATGTGCCACGGGATTCTGATGTTCATGCAGCTGCCATCGTCGTTTGCGCAACGGTCACCGGCTGACCAATGTGCGCGATGGACCTAAGAGTCCGTGGTGAGAACGCTGAGACTTTCCTGAGAGGTCGGCGCCGCCGACGGCGTGCGCGGCAGCGCCACGACGAACACGGCGCCGCCGTCGGCGGCGTTGCTCGCCTGCACGGTGCCGCCGTGCGCGTGCGCGATCGCCTGAACGATGGCGAGACCCAGGCCGGCGCCCCCGGGCCCGCGAGCGCGGCCGCCCTCGGTGCGCCAGAAGCGCTCGAACAGCCGCTCGCCGGCATCGGCCGGCAGCCCGCGACCGTGATCGCGGACGCGGATCTGCGCCTGGTCGCCCGTCGCGGTGACCGCCAGCTCGATCCCGGTGCCGGGCGGTGTGTGGATGACCGCGTTGCGCATCAGGTTGGACAGGAGCTGGCGGAGCTGATCGCCGTCCCCGAGCACGGCGAGCGTCGCCGGCGCGCTGACCGCGACGTCGCGCTCGGGCGCAAGGATCCGCGTGTCCTGGCCGGCGTGCTCGGCCAGCTCCCGCAGATCGACGGGCGCCCGCGGCCGGTCGGGCTCCTGGTCAAGTGCGGCCAGGACGAGCAGATCCTCCACCAGCACCCCCATCCGGGCCGCCTCGGCCTCGATGCGAGCCATCGCCCGCTCCAGGGTGGCGGGGTCGTCCGCGGCGCCGATCCGGAACAGCTCGGCGTACCCCCGGATCGACGCCAGCGGGGTTCTCAGCTCGTGCGACGCGTCGGTGAGGAAGCGCCGCAGGCGGTCCTCGCTCTCCCGGCGATCGCTGAAGGCCCGCTCGATCCGGACGAGCATCTCGTTGAGCGAGCGGCCGAGGCGGCCGACCTCGGTCCGCTGATCGGACGGGCTCACCCGCCGGCTGAGGTCCCCACCGGCGATCTCTGACGCCACCCGGCCGATCCGCTCCAGCGGTCGCAGTCCGATCCGGATGACGACCCAGCCGAGCAGCACGAGCGCCACGATCACGCCGGCCCCGACGAGGGCCTCCACCACCACCAGCCGGTGCAGCGTGTCATCCACCTCGCGCAGCGGCACCGCGATGATGACGGTGTTCTGGGCCACCGCGAACGCGACCGCCCGGTAGCGCGGACCGGAGCCTCCGGCGGCCTGCACGGTGACGATCTTCAGCTTGGCCCCGGGCGCGCTGAGCGGCAGCCGCGTCGGGAGCTTGGGCGCCGGCGGCGACGTCTCGCCGTAGCTGAACGTGCGTCGTCGCAGCACCGTGCCGCCTGGTCCCACGGTCTCGCCGAGCGTCCCGGGGGGCAGCGTCGCCCCGGGTCCCAGCCCGGGGGGCCGGGCGCTCAACTGGCCGCCGAACGGGAACCGGCGTCCCGGCCGCGGGCCGGCCGCGTTTAGGCGCCCGCCGTCGAGGCGCAGCTGGAAGGCGACCGGGATGAGCGCCGACTGGACCTGCTGATCGACCCGGTCAAGCAGGAACGAGCGCTGCTCCTCGTAGGTGACCACCGCGGCCGCCGCGAGCCCGAGGGCGACGAGCACCACCATCCCGGTCAGTAGACGAGCGCGGATGGACACGCTCACTCCCGCGGAAGCCGCAGGGCGTAGCCGACGCCCCGCACGGTGTGAACCAGGGGCGGCCCGTGGCCGTCGAGCTTCTTGCGCAGGTAGCTGATGTAGGTCTCGAGCACCCGGGCATCGCCGCCGAAGTCGTAGCTCCAGACGTGCTCGAGCAGTTGGGCCCGCGTGAGGACCCGGCGAGGATTGAGCAGCAGGTAGCGCAGCAGACGGAACTCGGTGGCGGTGAGATCGATCGGCTGGTCGCCGCGCCTGACCTCGTGCGTCTCCTCGTCGAGCTCCAGATCAGCGTAGGTGAGGCGGCTGGGCGGTGGCTGCGCCGCCCCGCTGCGGCGCACCATGTTGCGCACCCGGGCGATCAGCTCCTCGAGGCTGAACGGCTTGGTCACGTAGTCGTCGCCGCCGGTGGTGAGCCCGCGGACCTTGTCGGAGGTGTGGTCGCGGGCGCTGAGGAACAGGATCGGGATGCCGGCGCGCTGCGCGGACAGGCGCCGCGCGACCTCGAACCCCTCCATGTCGGGCAGCATGACGTCGAGCACGATCGCGTGGGGGTGCCAGTCGTGGGCCTGCGCGAGCGCCGCCGTGCCGGTGCCGGCGCAGGTCACGTCGAAGCCGTGATGGCGCAGCGCCGTCGAGACGACATCGACGATCCCCGGCTCGTCGTCGACCACGAGCACGCGCAGCCGCTCGGACCGCTCAGGCTCAGGCTCAGCCACGGACGCCATGCTCGCGCTCGAATCTCGGAATACGGTCAAGCGTAGATCAGAAAATCGTGAGAACCGCCGAGGCTGATTGAGATCGCCGATATCGGGGTAAAGGAAGTCCACGATGAGTACAGCCACCAGCCCTCCTCGGTCTCGCCAGGCTCCGCGCATCGGCGCCGTCGGTCCGGTTCACAATGATGTTCTGTTCGTGCGCTGGCAGCAGCACCGGGACCGCCAGGCTCGCGATGAGCTCGTGCAACGGTTCCTCCCGCTGGCGAGAAAGCTGGCCCGCCGCTACAGCGGCGCCCGTGAACCATTCGACGATCTTCTGCAGGTCGCCAGCCTCGGTCTGGTCAAGGCGATCGATCGGTATGACCTCGAGCGCGGCACCGCGTTCTCCTCGTTTGCCGTTCCCACCGTCCTGGGCGAGCTCAAGCGGTATTTCCGTGATCTCGGCTGGGCGGTTCACGTTCCTCGCGGCGCCCAGGAGCGCGCCGTCAAGGTCGACAACGCTCGCCAGCAGCTGAGCGCCCGCAGCACCCGCGCCCCGACCGTGGCCGAGCTGGCCGAGTATCTCGAGCTCAGCATCGAGGACGTCCTCGACGCGCTCGAGACATCGCGAGCCCACCACGCGTCGTCGCTCGATGCGCCGTACGACGACGGCGAGGGTGAAAGTGGGACGATGGTCGAATCGTTTGGAGACGTAGATCCCAGCCTGTTGTCCGCCGATGTGCGGGTCACGATCGTCGAAGCCGCACGCCAGCTCCCGCAGCGGGAGCGAGAGGTGCTGGTGCTGAGATTCGTCCACGACCTCACCCAGACGCAGATCGCCGATCACATCGGGGTCTCGCAGATGCAGGTGTCCCGGATCCTGCGCCGCGCGATCTCCCGCCTGTCGGACATCGCCGAGGCCTGACTCGAGAACGGTCGAGCCGAGGTGGGCCCCCCCGCCCGTTTCGACTCGCGCGCGCCCGGGAAGCCGCTCTGTACTGAGGTGATCGCCGACGGCTCCACCGTGCGCCTGCACCTCGAGAGCAGGCCACAGACTCTCACCATCGTCCGGGGGATGCTCGGCGGCGTCGCGGAGCCCCTGGCGATCGACCCGGAGCTGCTCGATGACCTCAAGACTTCGGTCTCGGAGGCCTGCAACAACGTCGTCCTCCACGCCTACGGCGGTGACGCCGGGCCCATGGAGGTCGGCCTGTTCGTGGCCGAGGATCGGTTCTCGGTCTCGGTGTGCGATCAGGGTGTTGGCATGCCGCCGCTCTCGCCGTCCGGTGACGTCAGCCAGGGCATCGGGCTGTCGGTGATCCGGGCGCTGACCGAGGACGTCCGGTTCAGCTCGGCCCCCGGCGGCGGGACCGAGGTCGAGATGGACTTCGCGGTGCGCCGGGACGGGCGGACGCTGTTCAAGGCCCCGCCGGTGGCGGCTGCCGACGCCGAGCTGCCGCTCAACGACGAGGGAGAGGTGGTGGTCTCGCTGTCTCCGGTGACGCTGCTGCCCGGGGTGCTGGGGCGCCTCGCGCGAACCCTCGCTGCCACCGCCCACTTCTCCCTCGATCGCTTCTCCGACGTCTACCTGGTAACCGACACCCTGGCCGCGCACGCCGCCAACGCCGCGGCGGGCGACCGCATCGAGGCCCGGCTGACGGCGCATGACCGGCGATTGGAGTTGGTCGTGGGGCCGTTTCGCAAGGGAACGGGGTCGCGTCTGGACGTGCGGAGCGCCGATCACTCGCCATCGCCGCTGGTGCTGCTCTCCGATGAGGTGGCCGTCCGCGAGGCCGGTGACGCGGAGCTGCTGCACGTAGTCGTCATCGACCACCGCCGCTGAGGCCCTAAGCACCGTCAGGCGGCTGCCGGGGTGCCTGAGCCCCGGCTCAGGCTCAGGCGCCGTTGAGCAGCTCTTCGGGCGCGTCGACGAGCCGCAGCCGCTCGGCGACCCCGGTGAGGTCGAGCAGCCGCTGCACCTGCTGGGAGCCTCTCACCAGACCGACCTCGCATCCCTCGCCGGCCAGCCGCTGATGGGCGCGGACGAGGATGCTGAGGCCCGTCGAATCCATGAAATCGAGCTGCCGCAGGTCGATCACGACGAGCCGCGTGCGCGGGCCGGACAGCTGATCGAGCTCGGCCTCGAGCTCTGGCCCCGAGGCCAGATCGAGCTCGCCGCTGACGGCGATGACGGCCGACTGCTCGTCCTTGCGGACCTCTACCCGAAACTGGTTCTGCACGCTGCGCACGAGCCTACTGATCTGACGCGGGCGATGTGACCGCCAGCCGAGGCT
>DATCFW010000434.1:0-5087 GCA_036509295.1 Solirubrobacteraceae bacterium
CCCCGTCGCCGGCGCGATCGATGCGCATCCCCAGCGGCTGGAGAGCCTCATCACCGATTTCAACACCACCGCCAACGCCTTCGCGCGGGTCAACACGGCGCTCGAGAACACGGTGGTCCAGTTGCCGCGGGCGCTGTCGGCCGCGATCCCGGCGTTCAACGCGCTCAACGCCGCCTTCCCGCCGCTGCGCCGGTTCGCACGGGCGCTGATCCCCGGGGTGAAATCGACCGGGCCGATGGTTGACGCCAGCCTGCCGTTCGTCACCCAGCTCAACGATCTGGTGCAGCCGGCGGAGCTGCGTGGCCTCACCCGGGACCTGCGGCCGACGGTGCCGGCGCTGGCCAAGCTCACCCAGGACACGATCCCGCTGATGAAGAACGAGGTCCGCCCAGTCGCCAGCTGCGTCGTGAACATCATCTACCCGTGGTCGCAGAGCACGGTCCCGGACGCCAACTTCAACGCGTCGAACGGCTTCCCGCCGCGCAAGGCCTACGTCGAGGGCGTCGACTATCTGCCCGGCCTCGCGGGCGAGTCGCGCAACTTCGACGCCAACGGCCCCTATATCCGGATCCTCGGCACCGGCGGCACGCTCACCTACTCGCTGCAGCCGGGGCTGTTCGGCCAGGCGCTGACCAAGCTCGACGCCGTCCAGCCGATGGTCCCGCCCGGCGGCAAGCGCCCGCCGTACGAGGAGACCGTCCCGTGCGACACGCAGCAGCCGGTGGGGAGCCTCGCCGCCGCGACGAGCGGCCCGATCTCACCGACGAGCGCCGGCCTGTCGGCGCCGGGGGCGGCGGCGCGCTGGAAGGGCGTGACTGAGAACGCGATTCCGGCGCTGAAGTCGATCGCCGGCGCGTCGGGCCTGTCGCTGAACACATCGGGCCTGGGCAAGTAGACCGTGAAACGCGCGATCAGGACCCACCTCACCGACTTCGCCGCCATCCTGCTGCTGCTCGCGCTGTCGATCGTCGTCGCCGGCTACATCCTCAGCCACGAGCGGTTCCATTTCCCGTTCATCGAGTCCTCGCCGTTCACGGTCAACGCCGAGTTCTCCACCGCGCAGGCGGTGACCCCGGGCCAGGGCCAGTCGGTGCGCGTGTCCGGGGTCCAGATCGGCCTGATCGGCAACGTCACGCTGAAGAACGGCATCGCCCACGTGCAGCTGCAGATCGACGACCAGTACAAGCATCTGATCCACACCAACGCCACCGCGCTGCTGCGCCCGAAGACCGGTCTCAAGGACATGTTCATCGAGGTCGATCCGGGCGCCAAGCCGGCGCCGGTGGTCAAGCCGGGCTGGACGATGCCGGTCTCCAACACGCTGCCCGACGTCGACTTCGACGAGATCCTCTCCTCGCTGGACGGCGACACCCGCAACTACCTCAACCTGCTCGTCAACGGGGCCGGCGCGGGCCTGCAGGGCAAGGGCGGCGACGAGCTGGCCCAGGTGTTCGAGCGGTTCGAGCCCACCCATCAGGACCTCGCGCGCCTCAACCGGGCGGTCGCGGTGCGCGGCACCAACCTGCGCCAGCTCGTCAACTCGCTGCAGCGCCTGAACACCGCGCTCGCCACCAAGCAGGGCCAGATCATCCAGCTGGTCGACTCGAGCTCCACCGTGTTCCGGGCGTTCGCCTCCCAGGACACGAACATCAGCCGCGCGATCGTCGACCTGCCCGGAACGCTGCAGCAGACGGCGGCCACGCTGAACAAGGTGCAGGCATTCGCCAAGCTCCTGGGGCCGACGGCGGCCAACCTGCTGCCGGCCGCGCGGTCGCTACCCGCCGCTAACGCCGCGATCACCGCGCTGGCCAAGCCGAGCGCCCCGATCGTCCAGAGCCAGATCCGGCCGTTCGTCGTCGCCGCCCGGCCGCTCGTGCGCAACCTCGAGCCCGCCGCCACGAACCTGGCGGCGGCGACGCCAAACATCTCCAAGACCTTCGATGTCCTCAACCGGTTCGTCAACATGCTCGGCTACAACCCGGGTGACACCGAGCACGGATACCTGTGGTGGTTGGCCTGGCTTGACCACAACGCGCGGACGCTGTTCTCCGTCCAGGACGCCAACGGTGACTTCCGGCCGCTGTTCCTGCAGGCCAGCTGCGCCACCTACACCCAGCTGGTCAACAGCCTCAACCTCGCCTCCAACGGTCTCGGATCCGAGTTCGAGAGCGTCCTGAACCTGAGCCCGATCCTCACCACCGCCGGGATTTGCCCGACCCAGGCGGCCGCCGATCAGGCGGACTACAAGACCTACCAAGCCCAGCAGCAGGGCTCGACGGCGAAGGTGATGAGCCCCAACGGTCACACCACCACGTCGCTGGCGCCCTTCGACCCCGCCCTCCCGGTGAAGTAGATGGAAACCGGCAGCCCCTCAATCGCCAAGATCCTCACGATGGTGCTGTTCACCCTGTCGGTGATCGGGCTGCTGCTGTTCCTGTGGCTGTCGTTCGGGGGCACGATCCCGCTCGCGCCGCAGGGCTACGAGTTCCGCGTGTCGTTCCCCAACGCCGGCCAGCTCGCCGACGAGGCCGACGTGCGGATCGCCGGCGTGTCGGTCGGCAAGGTGATCGGCAAGACGCTGGACCCGGAGCACAACCGGACGATGGTCACGATCCAGATGGCCAACCAATTCGCCCCGATCCGCCGCGACACCGAGGCGATCCTGCGGACCAAGACGATCGCGGGCGAGACCTACGTCCAGCTCACGCCGGGGACGCCGAACAGCCCGACCCTGTCTGACGGCGGGCTTCTGGCGCGCAGCAACGTGAGCCACGCCGTGCAGCTCGATCAGATCTACAACGCGCTCGATCCGAACACTCGCCAGGCCTTCCGCACCTGGCAGCAGCAGCTCGCGGTCGCGATCAAGGGCAACGCCCAGAACCTCTCCAGCGTGCTCGGCAACCTGCCGCAGTTCGCCGCCGACGCCACCGACCTGCTCCAGGTGCTCGACGTTCAGCACACCGCGGTCGTGAACCTCGCCCGCAACGGCGGGACGGTGTTTGCCGCGCTGGACCACAGCTCATCGGCGCTGCGCACCCTGATCACCACCGGCGAGGCCACGTTCGCCACCACGGCCGCCAACAACGCCGCGATCTCGGCCACCTTCCACGTGTTCCCGACGTTCCTGGCCGAGACCAAGGCGACGATGACCCGGTTGCAGAGCTTCTCCCAGGACACCGATCCGCTGGTCAAGGAGCTTGTACCGGTCGCGACCAATCTGAAGCCGACGCTCACCGATGTCCGCGAGCTGGCGCCGTCGCTGCGCTCGTTCTTCAGCAACCTGGGGCCGCTCATCACCGTCTCCCGGACGGGCCTGCCGGCGATCCGCGACACCCTCAACGGGGCCACCCCGCTGCTGGCCTCGCTCGGGCCGTTCCTCGAGCAGCTCAACCCGATCCTCACGTGGCTCTCGCTGCACCAGCAGCTGATCGCCGACTTCATCTCCAACGGCGCCGCCGGCCTCGGCGCCAAGACGACGAGCTTCTCGGGGGGCGGCACCGGCCACTATCTGCGCCAGTTCCAGCCGACCGGCGCCGAGACGCTGTCATTCGCGGCCAACCGCGATGCGGCCAACCGCGGCAATACGTATCCGCCGCCGACGTGGCTCACCGATCCGAGCATCTTCTCCGCCGGCGGCAAGTACTCCGGCAGCTTCGCGCTGCCGTCTTGGGACTGCAACAACACCGGCGCCTCCGGCGACGGGTCCCAGCCCGCCGGGGCCGGCGCCCCGTCGGTCACTCAGACCGCGACGCCGGCCTGCTCGGTGGCGCCGCCGCTGGGCTCGCTGCTCGGGCAGAGCAGCACATTCCCGCACCTCAACGCCGCGACCTACTCGAACAAGTAGCGCGGCAGCGCGGCCCGGAGGCGCGTCGGGCGGACAGTGCGTGGGACGGCGTGGTCAGCCGGTGGCGGACTCGAGGTCCGCCGTGACTGCCGTATGAGCGTGCCCGAGCGCGAGCAGATCGAGCAGCATCGCGGCGAGCGCCGGATCTCCGCCGGTGCTCAGCCCGCCGCGCTCGGCGACGGGAGACAGCGCCTGGATCCAGGCCGCGGTGCTACCGCTCAGCTGGGCGTCGGAGACTCCGGGAGAGCCCTCGACGAGCTCGGCGCGTCCGGGGCTCAGCGTCGCGCGGTAGACCGCGGGTGAGTCGCCGTGGCCGTCGGCCACGGTCAGCTCGATCGTCCCCGCGGCCTGACTGCCGGAGCCGACCAGGCCCGAGATGAGTCGGAAGATCGCGCCGAGGTCGACCCGCTCGGCCGGCCGCGGCGGCCCCCACGCCCATTCGTAGCCCCATCGCGCGAGCTCTCCGAGCACCGGAGCCAGCTCACGGGAGCGCTCGGTGAGCTCGTAGTCGACCCGCGGCGGAACCTCGCGGTAGCGCTTCCGGGTCAACATCCCGTCGGCCACCATCCGGTTCAGCCGCGAGCGCAGCTGCTCGGTGGAGATGCCGGGCAGTACCCGCTGCAGCTCCACGAACCGGCGTGGGCCCGACAGGAGATCACGGACGATGAGCAGGGTCCACTTGTCGCCGACGAGATCAAGAGCGCGGGCGTCCGGTGACCACTGGTCATACGGATGACGCTTTGCAGGCGGTACGTGTGAGATGAGAACTTCCCCCCCGGTCGATCGCGGCTTCCACCTACCGAGAATCAGCATAACGAAAGAATTGGGAATCGCCACCTGTTGCCGCCAGTTTCATCCTCACGGCTCGTTTCAGGGTTCGCAATGGGCAATGTCATCTCTCTCAGTGACCACCGCATGAAACCGTCCCGACCGGAGCCGGCGCTCCCGCCGGCGTTCTTTTTCGACGTCTCCTGTCCGATGTCATATCTCACCGCCGAGCGCGTCGAGCGCAAGCTCGGCGAGGTCGACTGGATCCCCGTGGACGGCGCCTCGCTGCGCCGCGAGCCGGCGGTGCGCGATCGGGTCGACGCGTGCGCCCGCGAGCTGCGGCTTCCGCTCGTGTGGCCCGATCGCTTCCCCGATCCGGCCCGCTGCGCCCAGCGGGCGGCATCGTTCGCGTGTGAGATCGGCGCCGGCGCCGCATTTGCCCTCGCGGCGAGCCGGCTGGCGTTCTGCGGCGGGT
>DATCFW010000435.1:0-29798 GCA_036509295.1 Solirubrobacteraceae bacterium
ACCGTCCGCCGGTCGAGCGCGGCCGTCCCGGGCAGGTTGCGCGTTCCGATCGCGAACGCGCTGGCCAGGACCGGCGCGCTCTGGGGAAGGGTGGCCACCCCGGGCCGCAGCTCGGACAACAGCGCGGCGGTGTCGGTCAAGAACGGCCGGATGACGGGCGCGTCGTTGATCGTCGCCTCGAAGTTCGGCGGCGTGTCGGAGATCGTGTTCTGCAGCGATGGGACCGCGACTCCCGCCAGCGCCCGGAAGGTGGTGTTGAGGTTCGCGAACAGGGTCGCCTGGGTCTGGGCCACCGGCGCCAGCGCCCCCGCGTAGCTCTCCAGGCCCTGGAAGAAGCCGGCGAGGTCGGTGTGCGACGAGGCCAGGTTGCGCGCCACCGGCCCGAGATCCCCGAGCAGGGGCACGAACGCCCGGAACGCCTCGTTGAGGTCATAGCCCCGCCCGGCCAGCGCCTCGCCGAAGCCGATGGTGGAGCGCTGCACCCCGACGCGCGTCGGCGGGTTGAACATCGACAGCACCTGGTCGAAGTCCACCTCGGTGGTCTCCTGGCGCATCGGGACCGTCGCGTTCGCGGGCCAGCCCCGCTGCGAGTGCCCGAGCGTGATCTGGAGGTACTTGAGGCCGATGGCGCCCTTGAGCCGCACCGTGAACAGCGAGTCGACCGGCAGCGGCTTGATGCTGTTCTGCAGCTGCAGGTTGAGCAGCGCGATCGGGCGCCCCGTCGAGGTCCGCATCGGCGTGACGCTCGAGACGATGCCGACCAGCGCCCCGCCCATGTTGACCTCGTCGCCGTGGCCGAGCTCGCTGGCATCGGCCGCCTGCACGTGCAGCTTGTAGGTCGGTACGAACGGCAATCCGTTGGTGGCGTTGTAGGCGAGCATCACCGCGACGATCGTCACCAGCACGGTCAGGGCGCCGATCAGCACCGGGTTGCCGGCGAAGCCGGGATCGCGACGGCCGCGACGCCGCTTCACGACCCGCTCCCGGTGAGGTAGGCGAGCAGCCCGGTGAGCGTGCCGGCCGGCTGCTGCTTGGCGGTAGCGGCCTTCACGGCCTCGGTGACGATGTGCGGGTCGGCGACCGAGGCGGTGGCCGGCGTGGCCGCGGCCGACGCGGCCGACGCGGCCGACGCGGCCTTCCCCGAGACGAAGTTGGCCGAGCAGCCCGGCACCGCCGTCGTCACATAGTTGGTGCAACTCGAGACGAGTGGCTCGTCGCGCACGTAGTGGCCGAGGCTGTCGAACCCATTGCCGGCGACGGCGCCGTTGAACAGCAGCTTCATCAGCTGCTGGATCCCGCCGGTGCTCTGCAGGCTCTCCGTGAGCTTGCGCAGGTTGGCCGAGCTCGGGGCCCCCGCGGTGCCGAGCGCATTCAGGCGCTGCGCGAGCGGTTGCGTCGCCACCAGCGACGGCTGCGACTGCTTGGCCGAGGCACCGAGGTTGATCAGCGCCGTCCGGGCGGCTGACGCGAACGGCGTGAGGTTGGCGAACTGCTGCCCGAGCGCGGCGGCGCTCTGCCCGAGACTGCCCAGCAGCGGCGTGCCCTGGTCGGCGAGCGTCCCGAGATCGGCCATCAGCGGCCGGAGCTGCTGCAGGTAGCTCGGGAACAGCCGGAACGTCCGCGAGATGTCCCGGGCGCGGGCGGCGCTGGCCACCGCGGTGGTGTTGGCCGACGTGACGAAGCCCGAGATCTGGTGGCGCTCGCGTGCCAGCGGCGCCAACACGGTGTCGGAGTCGGTGGCCAGCCGGGCCAGGGTGTGATTCTGGCGGGCGAGGATCTGCAGCACCTTGTCGGTGTCGCCGAGCGCCGGGTTGGCGCGGTGGATGACGGCGTTGAGATCCGAGCCGCGGGCGGCCAGCCCGGTGCCGAACTCATCGATGATCACCCCGAGCGATTGGCGAACCGGCTCGGTCGAGATGTCCTGGACGATGTCGGAGTCGATCGGCGAGCTCGTGCGCGTCACCGGGAGGTAGGAGGTGCCGGCGCCAGCTCCGGACCGGATTCGGGTGAGCGCCGGCGTGCCGGCGGTGCCCGGGGTGCAATCGACGTACTCCTCGCCGATCAGCGACTGCGGGCGGATCGCGCACGTCGCGTCGGCATGGAACGGGGAGAAGTCCGGGTTCGTGACCGCGATCGTCACCGCGGCCCGCTTGTCCCGGGTGACGCCGAGCGAGGTGATCGAGCCGACGTTGGCGCCGGCGATGCGGACGTCCTCCCCGCGAGCGGCGAACGATGCGTCGTCGAAAATGGCGCGCACCAGGTACGGGCCCGCCGCCGAGTGCTTGGCGCCCTGGGCCAGGGCGATGCCGATGGCCGCCACGAGCACGGCGGCGCCGATGAGGGCGAGCCGTCTCATGGTCCGGGTGGCACCGCGCTCGTCGTGCAGCCGGGCACCGACGCGGGCGCGGACCCGTCCGGCGAGGGCTGCACGGCGCTGCCGGGGCAGCGATCGCGGGCGACCTGGAGACCCTGGTAGCGATCCCCGGGGAACTGGGTGGTGAGCTGATTGGAGGAGTTCAGCGCGAACGGCAGCAGCAGCGGCTGGGTGCGGACGTAGTGGCCGTTGGCGTCGTAGTACGCGCCGGCCTGCCCCAGGTTGGTGAGCGCGGCGACCACGTCGGGCGCGTAGTCACGCAGATACTCCACCTGGTTCTCGGAGGCGTTGAACTGGTCGATCAGCTTCGGGAATGCCTGGCCGGCGATCCGTGCCAACGCCGGCGTGGCCAGCGCCAGCGTCGTCAGATCGCCGCTCCCGGTCGGGTTGTGGATGAGCGCGTCCAGACCGCCGACGGTCGGGATCGACGCGGTGACCAGCCGCCGCAGCGAGGCGAGGAACTCGGGCAGGTGGCGCACCGCCGGCTTGGACGCGGCCACCAGTGGATCGAGCTTGTTCAGCGTCGTCTTCAGGCCGGCGAACGCCGTCGTCGAGCGCCGCAGCGTGCCGGGCAGCAGCGTCAGCGCGTCGCGCAGCGCCTGGCTCTGGCTCGCGATCGCGCCGGTGGCGGTGCTCGTGTGGGCGATCAGCTGCGTGAGCTGGGTGCTGCGCGACGCGAGCGCCTGCAGCGCCTGGCCCCCCCGGACGACGAGCGCGTCGAACGTCGGCTGGTCGCGGGTCAGCTCGGCGGTCACCTGGCTCGTGCTCTGCAGGCCCGGCGCCAGGTACTCGAGCGCGCGGTTGGCCGCCTGACCCTTGCCCTTCAGCGACGCCGCCTCGCCGCGGATGAAACCCTTCAGGCCGGCGCGGGTGAGCGGATCGAACGTGTCGAACAGCTCGTCGATGTTGACCTCGGAGTAGGTGTGGGTGGCGTCGATCGCCCCGCCGTCCGGGATCGGCGGCGCGGCGCCCGGACCGGGCTCGAGCTCGACGTACCGGCTGGCGATGCCCGACAGCGAGTCCTCGAAGATGCGGGCCACCGTTCCCTGGTGCAGCGGGCCGATGTCGCCGTGCAGCGACAGCTTGATCACCGCCTCGCCGTTGGGGGTCAGCCCGATCGAGCTGATGGTCCCCACCGCGGCCGGGCCGATCAGGACGTTGTCTCCGTTGACGAGGCCGCTGGCGTTCTGAAAGTCGGCGTTCAGGGTATAGGTGGAACCACCCCCGAACACGACCAACGCCACCACGACGAGCGCCAAGACGAGCGCCCCCGCGGCCGCCACCCGAGCGACCGTGCTGGTAGGTGCGCCATGGTCGTCCCCGAGCCCGCCGGCGAGCGCGGCTGGCCGCCGTCCGAGACCTCCTGTCGTACTCCCTGGCGGGCCGATGTGGCTCTCCTCCCTTCCCATTCCCTACGTCCGCGGTTGGCATCCTGCCAAAGCCACCGGCCATCTACTGCCACCGACCGTCCACCGCGATCGGAGAAGATAACGCTAGTTGCGCGATCGGCGCGCCAGCATCGCCGCGCCGATGGAGCCGCCCAGGTCGCCGAGTCCCGCGACCCTGACCGCCGGCGGGCGGGAGTCGTTGAACAGGTGGGGGTGCATCTCGGTGGCGATCCGCTCGGCGAACGGCTGCCCGAAGCGCACGCCGAGGCCGCCGCCGATCACGACCGCCTCGACGTCGAGCAGGTTGACGGCGGAGGCGATCCCCGCGCCCAGTGCCCGTACCGCCCGATCGATCAGATCGGTCGCGAGCGCATCGTGCTGCTGATGGGCGTGCCACCACACCGAGCTCGTCAGGCGCGTGCCGCCCCGTTCCTTCATCACCTTGAACAGGTCGGTCTTGGCGCCCTTGTCCGCCTCGCGCCGCGCGCGGATCTCCATCGCGGCGCGGCCGGCGTACGCCTCCATGCATCCGCGCCGCCCGCACGGGCAGTGAGCCCCGTTGCGCCGGACGACCATGTGGCCGATCTCCCCGGCGCCGCCGCGGCCGAGCCACGGCTTGTCATCGAGGATGAGGCCGCCGCCGACGCCGGTGCCCCAGAACACGCCGAGCAGCGAGTGATACGGCTGCCCCGCGCCCAGCTCGAACTCGGCCTGGGTCGCCACTTGTACGTCATTGCCGACGAACACCTCTGCCCCGAGCCGTTCAGACAGCACCTTGGCCAGGTCGAAGCTGCCGCCCCAGCCCGGCAGGTTGCGGGCGTTGGCCACCGCGCCGGTCTTCTCGTCGACGTCACCGGGCGAGCCGACGCCGATGCCGGCCAGGTCGGAGGTCTTGACGCCCGCCGATTCCGCGGCCCCGGTGAGCGCAGTCGCCATCTGCGTCGCGATGTCCTCCGGGCCGCCCTCGGTCGGCGTCGGGTGGCGGGCCTGGCCCAGCACCTCGTTCTCGGGGGTGACGACGATCGCCTCGATCTTCGTCCCGCCGAGGTCGATGCCTCCCCGCAGCTGCAGCCCATCCTCCATACGTGCGCGGAGCCTAGTGCACCCAGCGGCTGCCGGGCTTAGCCCCAGGATTCGCGGTAGTGCTCCTGCTCGGGCGTCGGCTCGTCGATCTCCACGCCGAGGGCGGCCAGCTTCAGGCGCCCCACCTCGCGATCGATCGCCGGGCTCACCGGGTGCACGCCGGGGGCGAGCTCGCCCTGGCGCCTGACGAGATCCTCGACGCTGAGCGCCTGGAGGGCGAAGGAGACGTCCATCACCGCCGCGGGATGTCCTTCGGCGGCCGCCAGGTTCACGACGCGCCCGTGGGCGAGCAGGTTGAGGCGACGGCCGTCGCCCAGCACGTATTGCTCCACCAGCGGCCGGACCGGCCGGCTGCCGCCGGTGGCCAGCTCGGCCAGCTCGGCGAGGTCCAGCTCGACGTCGAAGTGACCGGCGTTGGCCAGCAGCGCCCCGTCCTTCATCCGCTCGAAGTGCTCGCCCCGCAGGACCCGGCGCGAGCCGGTGACCGTGATGAAGATGTCACCCCGCTGGGCGGCGGCGAGCGCCGGCATCACCTCGTACCCGGCCATCCGGGCCTCGAGCGCCCGTAGCGGCTCGACCTCGCAGACGATCACGGCGGCACCGGCCCCGCGGGCGCGCTCGGCCACCCCCAGCCCGGCCCAGCCATAGCCGACCACGACGACGGTGTTGCCGGCCAGCAGCACATTCGAGGCGCGGACGATGCCGTCCAGCGCCGACTGGCCGGTGCCGTGGCGATCGTTGAGCGCCCGCTCGGTCCGGGCCTCGTTGACCGCGAGCACCGGGCACCGGAGCGTGCCGTCGTCCTCGAGGCGGCGCAGGCGGACGAGGCCGGTCGTCGTCTCCTCGGTGCCGCCGATCAGGCCGTCGAGCACGTCGCCGCCCCGGGCGTGGGCGGTGACGAGCAGGTCGGCTCCGTCGTCGAGCGTGATCTGTGGGCCGTCGGGCGCGGAGGATCCGTGCTCGGTGTCCAGCAGGGCGAGCACGTGCTCGACGTAGGTGTCCAGGCTCTCGCCGCGCCGGGCGCGGACCTCGACGCCGTCCTCGAGCACGAGCGCGGCGGCGACGTCATCCTGGGTGGACAGCGGGTTGGCCGAGCACAGCGACACCGTGGCGCCACCGGCGCTCAGCGCCCGCACGAGGTTGGCCGTCTCCGCGGTGACGTGGAGGCAGGCGGCGATCCGGATCCCGGCCAGCGGCCGCTCGGCCGCGAACCGGGAGCGGATCCGGGCCAGGACGGGCATCTGCTCGGCGGCCCAGCTGATCCTCGCCTCGCCATCCGGGGCGAGGCTCAGATCCGCGACGTCATGCGGCGGGACCGCCGCCCGCGCCATCGCCGATCCCCGCCGGCGGCCGGTCCGGGGCCGGGGCTAGTAGCGGTAGTGGTCTGACTTATACGGGCCGTGCACCGGTATGCCGAGATACTCCGACTGCTCCGGGGTGAGCTCGGTGAGCCTGACCCCGAGCGCGTCGAGATGCAGCCGCGCCACCTTCTCGTCGAGCTGCTTGGACAGCACGTACACCTGTGTCTCGTACTCCCCGGTGTTGCCGAACAGCTCCATCTGGGCCATCACCTGGTTGGTGAAGGAGTTCGACATGACGAAGCTGGGATGCCCGGTCGCGTTGCCGAGATTGAGCAGCCGGCCCTCGGACAGCACGATGATCGTGCGCCCGTTGGGGAATACCCATTCGTCGACCTGCGGCTTGATGTTGACTCGGGTGATCCCGTCGGTGTTCTCCAGGCCGGCCATGTCGATCTCATTGTCAAAGTGGCCGATGTTCCCGACGATCGCCTGGTGCTTCATGTTCGCCATGTGCGCGGCGGTGATCACGTCCTTGTTGCCGGTCGTCGTGACGAAGATGTCCGCGGTGTCCAGGACGTCCTCGAGCCGGGCGACCTGGTAGCCGTCCATCGCCGCCTGCAGCGCGCAGATGGGGTCGATCTCCGTGACGATGACCCGCGCGCCCTGGCCACGCAGCGACTCGGCGCAGCCCTTGCCGACGTCGCCGTAGCCGCAGACGACGGCGACCTTGCCGCCGATCAGGACGTCGGTGGCGCGGTTGATCCCGTCGATCAGCGAGTGGCGGCAGCCGTACTTGTTGTCGAACTTGGACTTGGTCACCGAGTCGTTGACGTTGATCGCCGGGAACAGCAGCCGGCCCTCGTTGGCGAACTGGTACAGGCGATGGACGCCCGTGGTGGTCTCCTCGGTCACGCCCTTGATCTGCGCCGCCATCCGGGTGAACCGCTGGGAGTCCTCCTGGACTGACCGGGTGAGCAACTGCAGGATGACGCGGTGCTCGTCGTTCTCAGCGGTGCTCGGGTCCGGCACCTCGCCGGCGGTCTCGTACTGGGCGCCGTTGTGGACGAGCAATGTCGCGTCGCCGCCGTCGTCGAGGATCATGTTCGGTCCTTCGGAGTCTGACCACGTGAGCGCCTGATCGGTGCACCACCAGTACTCCTCGAGCGTCTCGCCCTTCCAGGCGAACACCGGGATCCCCTGGGGATCGTCGGGCGTGCCGTCGGGACCGACGACGATCGCCGCTGCGGCGTGATCCTGGGTGGAGAAGATGTTGCAGCTCGCCCACCGGACCTCGGCGCCGAGCGCGGTGAGCGTCTCGATCAGCACCGCGGTCTGGATGGTCATGTGCAGCGAGCCGGTGATCCTCGCGCCCTTCAGCGGCTGGCTGTCGGCGAACTCGCGCCGGGTCGCCATCAGGCCCGGCATCTCGTGTTCGGCCAGCCGGATCTCCTTGCGGCCAAACGCGGCCAGGCTCAGGTCGGCGACCTTGTAGTCGGCTTTCTCAACAGTGGTGCTCATGGTCTCTCCAGGCTCGTTGTCAGATTGTGAAGTCGTTGGTGTCGATCGCCCACCGGCCGGTGGGTCCGGCGGGCGGCTAGGCGGCCGCGAGCAGCCGCTCGTGCTTCTGCTGCTCGAAGCGCAGCCAGTCCTGCGCCTCGACGTGCTCAGGGCGCCGGGCCTCGGATTGCAGCCAGGCCTGCACGGCCTCGCGCAGGTCGGCGTCGGCGGCCAGCCGCCGCGCGAAGGCCACGTCGGACAGCGAGATCTCAAACCGGCCGAGCAGCTCCTTGAGCGTGCGCAGCCGTTGCAGCTCGGGGGCGCCGTACAGGCGGTATCCGGCGGCCGATCGCTCCGGCGCGACCAGCCCGGCCTGCTCGACATAGCGGAGCATCCGCGCCGACCAGCCGGTCGTCGCCGCCGCCTCGTTGATCGTCAGGGCGTCCATCCGGTGTCAACCTTATCACGGGCGTGTCAAGGTTCGGAATCACTCGGAAGGTGAGAAAACCCCCCCGTTTCGGGAGGGCCCGGAGCGCGCCGGCCGAGTGCGCGCGCCGGGATGCGACGCGAAAACGGCTATCGAAGGAGGGACGGGGAGCCGTGGGAGATCGTCCAGGTATCTGATGGAAAATCTCCCAACCGCCAGCTACGACGTCTGCTGCGCCAGCGCCGCCTTGAGCTGGTCGATCGGGTCGATCGAGACCGGATCGCGGCCGGCCAGGACCGCCATGTAGATCGAGACGAGATCACCGAGCAGCACGAGCGAGACCAGCCGATCGACGCGGGTGTGGCCGATCGTCTCGACGCGATGGGTCACGGCCGCTTGCTCCCCGATCACATCGAGCGTGAGACCGATCCGCGCCCGCACCCGCGGGTGCAGATCGCAGTCATCGAGGAAGACGGCGGCGAAGCGGCCGAGGGCGGCGGCGTGCTCCCAGCCGACGATCTCGTTGTGATCGAGCTCGGGCAGCTCTGAAGCGAACGCGGCGGCGTTGGCGTTCTCGTTGATCTGGGTCTTCCAGCGGTAGGCGATCGCCGCGGTCAGCCCAGCGCCGGCGATGACGGGCGTCGTCCCCGACAGCGACCGGGCCAGCGTCTTGGCCAGCGAATCCTCGGGCGCGTCGGGCCCCCAGCGCGCAATGAGCTCCTCGGCGTGGGCGGCGGCGACGTCGATCTCGGTGTGCAGCCGTTCGCCGACTCCGGCGAGCGCCGCGACCTCGAGCGCGATGACGAGCGCGTAGCCGACGGCGGCGCGCGGCTGAAATCCGCCGGGGACCGGGATCACCGGAATGCCGTCGGCGCGGGCGCTGTCGGCCAGCGGGCCACCGGTCGTGCAGACGATTCGCCTCGCCCCCAGCGTGCCGGCGGCCTCGTAGGCCGCCAGCGTCTCCTCGGTCCGGCCCGAGTAGCTGGAGCACAGCACGGTCGTGTTCGGCATCGTCCACGCCGGCAGTCCGTAGTCCCGGGAGATGACGATCGGCCGCGAGGCGCGATCGCCGAGCGCCGCCCGGGCGAGCAGGCCGCCGACCGCCGAGCCGCCCATCGCCGCCACCACCAGTCCGCCGGGCGAGTCCTCGGGGTGCAGGTTGGCCGACTCCACCCGCCACAGCGCGTCGCGCAGGTGCTCCGGGAGTCCGAGCACGTCGGCGAGCTGGCCGGTGCCGTCGACCGCCGCGATCGCGTCGCGGGTGAGCTCCGTTGTCGGGCTCAAAACGCGATCGCCCCCTCCGGCAGCGTCACGCCGGGAAACACCCGCATGCCGGCGAGCAGGGTGTTGCCGGCGCCGACGGTGACGTCCTGGCCCAGCACGACGCGCCCCTCGACCCGGCAGCGATCGCCGATGCGAACGTCCGCGCCGACGATCGAGGAGCTGATCCGGGTGCCGGCGCCGACCTGCGCGCCGTCGAGCACGACGGAGCTCTCGATGTGGGCTCCGGCGCCGACCGTGACGCCGCGGCCCAGGACGGTCCGTGATCCGATGACCGCGGCCGGGTCCAGGCGGCAGCCCGCTCCGACGAGCGCGGGGGCGTGCACCGTCCCGTCCGCCGCCTCGCCCGGCTCGCCGGCCAGGCGCAGCACGCCGTGAGCGGCCGCCACCTCGCGCCCGACCTCAGTCCGCACCTCGCCCTCCAGGATGTCGAACGTCGCCTGCAGGTAGCGCTCAGGCGTGCCGATGTCCATCCAGTAGCCGGACGCCTCGTAGCCGTACAGGCCGTGGCCGACGAGCGCCGGGAACAGCTCGCGCTCGATCGAGATCTTCGTGCCGGCGGACGCCATGCCATCGAGCACGCCGCGCTCCAGGATGTAGGCACCGGCGTTGACGAGGTTGGTGTCGATCTCGTCGGGGCTGGGCTTCTCCAGGAACTGGCGAACGGAGAGATCGTCGTTGCGGCGCACCAACCCGTAGGCGGACGGATCGTCGACCGGCATGAGGGCGAGCGTCGCCCGCGCGCCGGTACGCTCGTGCTGGCGCAGCTGCTCGGTCAAATCCATGTCGGTGAGGCAGTCGCCGTTGAGCATGAAGAAGCGGTCGGCGAGCAGGTCCTCGGCGTACTTGAGCGCGCCCCCGGTGCCCAGCGGCTCGGGCTCCTCGATGTAACGCAGCGACACGCCGAACGCCGAGCCGTCGCGCAGGACGGCGCGGACCCCGTCGGCCATGAATCCGCAGGCGAGGATGACGTCGTCGATGCCGTGGGCATGAAGCCATTCCAGCATGTAGGCGATGAACGGGCGACCGACCAGAGGGACGACCGGCTTGGGGATGGTGGAGGTCAGCGGGCGCAGGCGCGTGCCCTCGCCGCCGGCCAGGATCAGCGCCTGCACGCCCGCCGCCCGCTCCGGCCGGTCGCGCGGCTCACGAGCGTCCGATGCCCTCGTAGACGAACCCGGCGGCGGCCACGGCGTCGCGATTGGCGAAGTTGCGCCCGTCGATGAGCAGCCCGCCGGCCATCCGCTCCTTGACCGCGCGCCAGTCGAGCTGCGCGAACTCAGGCCACTCGGTCACCAGAATGCAGGCGTCGGCGCCCTGGACCGCCTCGAGCGCCGAGTCCGCGAACCGCACGCCGGTCATCAGCTTGCGCGCCTCGGTCTCGGCGACCGGATCGTAGGCGCTGACCGTGGCGCCATCCGCCTGCAGGCGAGCCGAGAGCACGAGCGAGGATGCCTCGCGCATGTCGTCGGTGTTGGCCTTGAACGCCAGTCCGAGCAGCGCCACCCGGCGACCGACGAGCGAGCCGAGGTGCTTCTGTAGCTTGCCGACGACCCGCCGCTTCTGCAGCTCGTTGACCTCGATCACCGCGGTGAGCAGCTGGAAGTGATACCCCGAGTTTCCGGCGAGCTGCTTGAGCGCCGACACGTCTTTGGGAAAGCAGCTTCCGCCGAATCCAATACCGGGCTTGAGGAAATGCTGGCCGATGCGCTGGTCCAGGCCCATCCCGCGGGCGACCTCGAGCACGTCGGCGCCGGTCTCCTCGCACACGTTGGCGATCTCGTTGATGAAGGAGATCTTCGTCGCCAGGAACGCGTTGGCGGCGAGCTTGACCATCTCGGCGCTGGCGACGTCGGTCCGCACGACGGGGGTGTTGAGCGGCGCGTACAGGTCGGCGACCGCGTCACCGGCCCAGGTGCTCTCGTCGCCGATAACGACCCGATCGGGCGCCAGGAAATCCTCCAGCGCCGAGCCCTCCTTGAGGAACTCGGGACACGACACGTAGGTGAAGCCGTCCTTGCCGTGCTCGGCGAAGCTGCGCTTGATCGACGCGCCCGTGCCCACCGGGACGGTCGACTTCATCACCAGCGCGTGGCGATCGGACCGCGGCATCGACGCGACGACCGCGTGCACCGCCGACAGGTCGGCGTCACCCGAGTAGGTCGGCGGCGTGCCGACGGCCACGAACAGCAGGCGCGCATGCTCGAGCGCCGGCGCCAGCTCGGTGGAGAAATGCATTCGCGCGCCGTTGCGCGCGACGCACTCGGCCAGGCCGGGTTCGTAGATCGGGATCTCCCCCCGCTGCAGGCGGGCGATCTTGTCGGCGTCGACGTCGACGCACCACACCTCGCTGCCCAGCTCGGCGAAGCCCGCCGCCGTCACCAGGCCGACGTAACCGGTGCCGATGACCGCGATCGGTTCACGTTGCGATGCCATGAACAGGCGAGGGTAGCGAGGCGACGGCGGCGTGGTGGGGCGGCCGGGGCGGCCGCTCCCGCCGTCAGGGGGCCGCGAGCGTCAGCGACGCGGCGATCCCGACCATCTCGCCGTTGGGGATCGCGCTGGTGAGCGTGTTGGAGATCCAGTACGTGTCGGGGCCGTTGTGCCAGGCCACCGTCGTCAGGCGCCCGCCATTGGCGTACAGGTACAGCTTGCGCCCGCTGACGTCGCGCGTGCCGCTAGGGCTGGCGAGCAGCGGCGGGCTGCGCCACGTCGTGCCCTGGACCCCGTAGTACTGACCCAGGAGCGGGTTGATGGCGATCGTCATCCGGTAGGCGGCATAGGAGACGCCGTGCTGCTGACCGCGGATCCGGTACTCGCGCGGATAGGAGTGGGCGTATTCGGTGGACGGCTCGGCGCCGTTGGCGCAGTTGCCGAGCAGCGCCAGGCAGTACACGGAGCCGGTCTGCAGCAGCTTCGGGTAGTACACCGGCAGGCCGGCGCGGGTGAGCTGCGCCGCCTGGCTGTGTCCGCCGGAGACATCCGCGGTCAGGCCGGCGGTCGGCGCCTTGGCGAGGTGGGCGTTGCCCTTGGCCGACTTGGGCGCCGGCTTGGCCGGGGCCTTCACCTTGGTCGTGGGCGCCATGAAGCGGGCGTAGGCGGCCTGCTCGGCTGCCGCGTTGGCCGTCACGAAGCACGACGCCGTGGTGCACGGCTGCAGGTCGGCCGGGAACTCGACCTGGTGGATGGTGCTGCCGTCGGCGTTGAGCACGAGGTTGAACAGGTTGAGCAGCCCATCGGAGGATTGCAGGCCCTTGTCCAGGAACGAGTGCTTGCCGAAGATCCTCAGCAGCCGGCTCTGGTTGGCGAGCAGCTTGGAGATGCCGTACTGGTCCTTGGTCCAGCGGATGAAGTCCTGCTGGCGGGCGCTGCGGACGATGTCCGAATCGGTGTGGCGGAATCGGACGAACGGCAGCGCGCCGTGGACGGACTGGTTGTCACCGCAGAGCTTCTGATAGCCCGGCTGGATGTCGATCGAGGAGTAGTTGTCCCCGGGCAGCCCCGAGTTGGAGTCGTTGTAGTAGCGATGGTCGACGTCGGAGTCCACGCAGCCGATCGCGTCCACGAGGTCCGAGAAGCCCGTGAAGTTCGTGTCGACGATGTGATTGACGCGAAGGTCGGGAAACACGTTCTGCTTGATCGTCTTGATCAACAGGCTGTAGCCGCCGTCGCTGTAGGCGCTGTTGAGCTTGTTGACGCCGAAGCCCGGGATGCTCACTTGGAGATCGCGCGGGATCGACATGACGTTGATCGTCGAGGAGCGGGCGTTGAGCCGGACGAGCAGCATCGTGTCGGTGTTCGCTTGCTGGATCGGCACGCCGGCGCGGTGGTCTGAGCCGATCAGCAGGATCGTCTGTGGCTGGCCGGGCGCCGGCAGCACGATCTGCTTGCTGGTGATTCCGGGGTTGAACGACAGCGCGTTGACGACGTCCTTGACCTGGAGCAGGCCCGCCACCGCGGTCGTCGCCGCGCTGGCGCCGACGATCAGGACGCCGGCCAGCAGGAACCGCCACACCATGCCGCCGCGGCTGCGTGGGATCACGCCCGCCCCCCGCCGATCGCCCGCAGCGCCGCGGGACCATCGGTCTGCGCCAGCTGCGCCGGGAGCGCGCGGACGAATTCGCCCAGCGCCTGCCGGTAGCGCTGCAGCGAGGCCACCGACACCCATTCGTCGGGCCCGTGATGGCCGCCGCCGGCCGGCCCGAACTCAACCGCCGGGATCCCGGCCTCGATGAACGATGCGGCGTCCGAGGCGCCGTCACGACCGACGCTCTCCGTGATCCGATCGGGAGTGGCGCGCGACACCGCGTCGCGCAGCGCCGAGACGTAGGGGTTGGTGCGCGAGACGGAGACCGGTGGGTGGATGAACGTCCGCTCGACGTCGATGCCGGAGATGGCGCGCACCTGGGCGAGGATCTCTCCCGGGTCCTGGCCGGGCAGGTAGCGGATGTCCACCGCCATCTCGCACCGATCGGGGACCTTGTTGAGCGCATCGCCACCGGCGATCCGCCCGAGGTTGATCGATGGCCGGTCGAACATCTCCGAGGACTCGCGGCTGAACGGCAACGACTCGATCGCGCGGAACACGTCCACCGCCTTGAGCACGGCGTTGTCGCCCAGCCACGGCGTCGAGCTGTGGGCCGACCGGCCGTGGACGACGATCCGCATCGCCAGCACGCCCTTGGCCTCGATGCCGATGTGCATGTTCGTCGGCTCGCCGGTGATGGCGAAGTCACCGCCCAGACCGGCGCTCACCACGGCATCGGTCGAGCGCTCATCGAGCTCCTCGGACTCCTCGTCGGGCACGCACACGAGGCGGACCCGCACCTGGGACTGGTCAGAGACGTCGGTGAGCGCGCACATCATCGCCGCCAGGCCGCCCTTCATGTCATAGGCGCCCCGGCCGATCAGCCGGTCGCCCTCGACGCGGGGCGCAAACTGCTCGGCGCGGCCCGGGACGACGTCGAGATGGCCGTGGAAGACGATGCACGGCGCCGACGGGCCCGTGGCGCCGACGTCGGCCACTAGCACGGGGAACCCGTTGTGATCGTGTTCGCGCACCTCGATGTCCCGGGATTCGAGCCACCCCTTGACGAATCCTGCGGCAGCGACCAGGACATCGGGCTGCGATGTCTCATAGCCGATCAGCCGCTCGGCGAGTACCAGCTCGTCAACCATGCGCCTCGCAGCCTATGGAGACCAGATGACGCCCAGCTAAGCGAGGGCCGAGTCCGGTGACCGTGACGGCCACCCGCTAGCCGCCCTCGGCGATCCTCAGAAACGCCTCCCAGCGGCGCTTGTCGCGCTCGGCGACCCGCCGCCGCTCGGTGTCATCACCGGCGTCCCCGAGCTCGCGCTCGGCCTGCTGGAGACGGTCGCGCAGCTCGCCGGCGTCGAGCGAATCGGGCTCGTGAGCCTCCTCGACGAGCAGCAGCGCGTGGTTGTCGGCGACCTGGAGGTAGCCCTCAGACTGGGCGAAGCGAACGATGTCGGAGTCCGAGCGGTACAGCCTCAGCTCGGTGGGATCGAGCATCGCCAGCAGCGGTGCGTGATGAGCCAGGACGCCGATCGAGCCGACCGCCGTCCGGGTGGAGATCATCTGCACCTCGTCGGCGAACACCTCGCCGTCGGGCGTCAGCACCTCCACCTGGAACGTCGCGTGGTCCGCCATCGCTGCCTAGCCGGCCTCGGTGCCGGTGTCCGCAACGTGGTCAGCGGTGTCGGCGTCGTCCGCGGTGTCGGCGTCCTCGGCGGTGTCGGCGTCGTCCGAGCTCTGCTTCTCCTCGCGCTTGCCGCCGGCGTCGGCCACGACCTCGTCGATCGTCCCCTTCATGAAGAACGCCCGTTCGGGGACGTCGTCGTGCTGTCCCTCCAGGATCTCCTTGAAGCCGCGGATCGACTCGGCGATCGGAACGTACTTGCCGTCGATACCGGTGAACTGGGTGGCCACGAAGAACGGCTGGGAGAGGAAGCGCTCGATCTTGCGCGCGCGCTGCACCGTCACCTTGTCCTCATCGGACAGCTCGTCGATCCCGAGGATCGCGATGATGTCCTGGAGCTCCTTGTAACGCTGGAGCACCTCCTTGACCCGGTTGGCGACCTCGAAGTGCTCGTCACCGAGGATCTCGGCCTTGAGGATCGTCGAGGTGGAATCCAGCGGGTCGACCGCCGGGTAGATCCCCTTCTCCGAGATCGATCGCGACAACGACGTGGTCGAGTTCAGGTGCGCGAACGCCGACGCCGGGGCCGGGTCGGTGAGGTCGTCGGCCGGCACGTAGATCGCCTGGACGCTCGTGACTGAGCCCTTGCGGGTGGAGGTGATCCGCTCCTGCAGCTGGCCCATCTCGGACTCGAGCGTGGGCTGATAGCCGACCTGCGACGGCATCCGTCCCAACAGCGCCGAGACCTCGGAGCCGGCCTGGACGAAGCGGAAGATGTTGTCGATGAACAGCAGTACGTCCTGCCCCTCCTGGTCACGGAAGTACTCCGCCATCGTCAGGCCCGAGAGGGCGACCCGCATGCGGGCGCCGGGCGGCTCGTTCATCTGGCCGAAGACGAGCATCGTCTTGTCCAGCACGCCGGATTCCTTCATCTCCAGCCACAGGTCGTTGCCCTCGCGGGAGCGCTCGCCGACACCGCAGAACGCCGACAGGCCGTCGTGCTCCTGGGCGAGGTTGTGGATCAGCTCCTGGATGATCACCGTCTTGCCGACGCCGGCGCCGCCGAACAGGCCAACCTTGCCGCCCTTGGCGTACGGCGCGAGCAGGTCGATGACCTTGATCCCGGTCTCGAACATCTCGGTCGTCGGCGTCATCTCCTCCACCGTGGGCGCCTCGCGGTGGATCGGCCACCGCTCGGTGTCCTCATCCAGCGGCTCACCCAGATCGATCGGCTCGCCGAGCAGGTTGAAGATCCGGCCCAGGGTGCCGCGGCCGACCGGGACCGTGATCGGGGCGCCGGTGTCGATCACCTCGGTGCCGCGGGCCAGGCCGTCGGTGGTGTCCATCGCCACCGCGCGCACGCGGTCATCCCCGAGATGCTGTGCGACCTCGCAGATCAGCCACTCGTCCTGCGCGGCGGCAATGTCCTCGTCCTCCTCGGCCCGCGCCGCCTCGGGCCGCTTGACCTTGATGGCGTGGTAGATCTCCGGCAGCTTGTCGGGGAACACCGCCTCGATGACGACGCCCTGAATCTCCTCGATCCGGCCGACGTTCTCGGCCTGATCGGCGGTGGGGGTGGTTTCAGTCTCTTGAATGGCAGACATGCGCTGTTCTCCTTATCCGACGCCTTCGGCGCCGGCCACGACTTCCATGATCTCTTGCGTGATCTCAGCCTGGCGGGCTCGGTTCATCTCCAAGGTGTAATCGTCGATCAGCGTGCTCGCGTTCTCCGACGCGTTGCGCATCGCCGTCATCCGCGCCCCGTGCTCGGAGGCGGTCGACTCCAGTAGTGCGCGGTAGATCGAGATCTCGACGTAGTCGGGCACCAGCCGCTCGAGGATCTCTTCCGGCTCGGGCTCGTACTCCACCAGCGCGTGTGGGCCCTCGCCGGTGGGCGACGAGCGATCGTCCCCTTCCCGGTTGGCGGCATCCCCTTCGGCCCCGTCCCCGTCTGCGTCCGCGTCCGCGTCCATCAGCGTGGCCCGCTGCAGTGGCAGGAGCGTCTCACGCCGGATCACCTGTGAGAGCGGCGAGATGTAGCCGTTGTAGAAGATCTCCACCTGGTCCACTTCGTTGTCGACGTAGGCCGACATCAGGCGCTCGGCGATCCGGCGCGCGTCGGCGTAGGCGGGACGATCGGTGAAGCCGGTGAAGCTCTCGGCCACGGTCAGGCCGCGAAACGTGAGCGACGAGGTCGGGCGCCGGCCGGAGGCGAAGTAGACCGCCTCGTGGCCCTCGCCGGCATGCTCGCGCCCGGCGGCGACGCCGGCGCGGACCGCGTTGGAGTTGAACGCTCCGGCCAGCCCCCGGTCACCGGCCACCACCAGCAGCCCCACCTTGTTGATGTGCTCGTGCTCGGCCAGGATCGGCAACCGGGGAATGTCACCGGCGGCCTGCGCCGCCTGGCGAGTCATCCGCCGGATCGCGTCCGCGTACGGGCGCAGCGCCTCGATCCGCTGCTCGGCACGACGCAGTCGGGCAGCGGCGACCATCTCCATCGCGCGGGTGATCTTCTGGATGTTCTTGACCGACGCGATGCGGTTGCGAACGTCTCGCTGCGAGGTGGCCATCTGAGCTCAGGAGCGCTTGCACTCGGCCTAGGCCGAGACGGGCTCCCCCTCCTTCTCGTCCTGGGCCGCCGGCTGCGCGGAGCCTTCGGCGTCGCCGTTGCGTGAGGTTGACTCGCTCGACTCCCGGCGAGGCTCCGGCCCCGACCCCTCCTCCAGCGGGTGGCCCTCCTCGTCGAGGTCGTAGCCGAAGTCCTCGGCGTAGGTGTTGACGGCCGTGTCCAGCGCGGACTGGGTCCCGTCTGACCAGTCGCCGCCGGCGATCGCCTTGAGCAGCTCGGGCTCGTTGCCGCGCAGCGACTCCGCCAGGTCGGTGAGGAAACGCTCCACCTTGTCGACGTCGATGCGGTCGACGTAGCCGTTGGTGGCGGCGTAGATCTGCGCTACCTGCTCCTCGACGGATATCGGGTGGCGCTCTGACTGGTTGAGCGTCTTGACCAGGCGCGCACCGCGCGCCAGCGTCCGCTGGGTGTCGGGATCGAGCTCTGATCCGAACTGGGAGAACGCCTCGAGGTCGCGGTACTGCGACAGCTCGAGCTTGAGCGTGCCGGCCACCTTGCGCATCGGCGTGATCTGGGCGTTGCCCCCGACTCGGGACACGGAGATGCCGACGTTGATCGCCGGGCGCACGCCCGAGTAGAACAGCTTGGGCTCGAGGAAGATCTGGCCGTCGGTGATCGAGATCACGTTCGTCGGGATGTACGCCGACACGTCACCGGCCTGGGTCTCGATGATCGGCAGCGACGTGAGCGATCCGCCGCCGAGATCGTCGTTGAGCTTGACGGCGCGCTCGAGCAGCCGCGAGTGCAGGTAGAACACGTCGCCCGGGTACGCCTCGCGGCCCGGCGGCCGGCGCAGCAGCAGTGACATCTGGCGGTAGGCGTACGCGTGCTTGGTGAGGTCGTCATAGACGGTGAGCGCGGCCTTCCCGTTGTAGAGGAAGTGCTCGCCCATCGCGCACCCGGCGTACGGCGCCAGGAACTTGATCGGCGCCGACTCGTCGGCGGCGGCCATCACGATGATCGTGTTCTGCAGCGCGCCGGCCTCCTCGAGCACCGCGGCGAGCTGCACGACCGTCGCCTTGCGCTGGCCGATCGCGACGTAGATGCAGATGAGGTCGCGGTCCTTGTTGTTGATGATCGTGTCGATCGCGATCGAGCTCTTGCCGGTCTGGCGATCGCCGATGATCAGCTCGCGCTGGCCGCGGCCGATCGGGATCATCGAGTCGATCGCCTTCAGGCCGGTGAGCATCGGCTGCTTCACCGGCTGGCGCTGGACGACGCCCGGCGCCTTGTGCTCGGCCGGCCGGGTCTCGGTGGTCTGGATCTCGCCCTTGCCATCGAGCGGGTTGCCGAGCGGATCGACGATCCGTCCGAGCAGCGCGTCGCCGACGGGGATCTCGAGCAGGCGTCCGGTCCGCTTGACCGTGTCGCCCTCGGAGATGTGCTCCCACCGGCCGAACAGCACGGCGCCGACGTTGTCGGATTCGAGGTTGAGCGCCAGGCCGGTCACGTCGTGGGGGAGCTCGAGCATCTCGAAGCTCATGCAGTTCTCGAGGCCGTGGATGCGGCAGATGCCGTCAGCGACCGAGAGGACGGTGCCGACTTCGGTCAGCTCCGCCTCCGAGGTGTCGAGGCCCTCGATCCGGCTCTTGAGGATCGAGGTGATCTCATCGGGGTTGATCTTCATCGTCAGTGTGCTCCCTTCACAGGCGCGGGGCCTACGCCTGCGCTACTTGCTTTCGAAGTTGTTCCAAGCGGTTCTTGATCGACGCATCGAGAATGACGTTTCCCACCCGCAGCACGACGCCGCCGAGGATGTCGGGATCGACGTCGGCGGTGATCTCGACGTGGCGGTCCACCTGCTGACCGATGCGGTCGCCAAGGGTCTTGACGGTGTCGGAGTCGAGCGAGATCGCGCTGGTGATCTGCACCGGCAGCAGCTTGCGCGCGACGTCCCAGAGGCTCTCGAACTCGGTCCGGATACGGAAGATGGCCGGCATGCGGTGGCGCTCGATCAGCGCCTGCAGGAAGTTCGCAAACGCCGGGTCGGCGTCGGTGACCGCGCGCTCCAAGCCCTGCTTCTTCTCCGTGGCCGAGAAGTAGGGCGAGAAGAAGAACTGCGCCATCTGGCGGTTCTCGTTCATCGCGTCCGCGAACGCGCCGAGCTGGTCGTGGATCTCATCCAACGAGTCCTGCTCGGTCGCGACCTCGAACAGGGCGCGCGCGTAGACCTGAGCGATCTCTTCCATGTCCCGGCTCTAGTTTCTTTCCGCCTCGGAGGCCAGGGCGTTGAAGTCCAGCTCGGACAGGGCGTCCTGGACGAGTCGTCGCTGGTCGTCCTCGGTGAGCGTCTTGCGCGTGACCTTCTCGGTGGCCATCACGGTGAGGTCAGCAACCTCGTTGCGGATCTCCTGGATCGCCCGGCGGGTCTCTGACTCGATATCGCGGCGGGTCTGCTCCATGAGCTGCTCGCGCTTGCCCTTCGCCTCTTCCTGCGCGTCCTGCGCATGGGTCTCGGCGGTCCGCCGGGCCCGGGACACGATCTCGTCCGCCTGGTGGCGGGCCTCCGTGAGGCGCTCCTGATACTCGGCCAGCACCGCGTCGGCTTGCCGGCGGATGCGCTCCGAATGGTCGATCGAGTCTTCGATCGCCTTCTGGCGCTTGTCCAGGGCCGCCGAGATGCGCGGGAACGCGAGCTTGGCCAGCAGGTACATGGAGAGCCCGAACAGCAGCAGCGTCCAGATCATCAGCCCGACGTTGGGCGAGATCAGGAACGAGCCGCCGGACGCGGCGGGAGCGAGCACGGCGGCCATCTACTTGAGCACGTAGGAGAGCAGGCCGGCGACCAGCCCGTAGAAGAAGCAGGCTTCGGTCAGGGCGAAGCCGAGCCACTGGATCTGGGTGATCTCATCGCGCATCTCGGGCTGGCGGGTCACCGACTCGATCACCTTGCCGAAGATGGTTCCGATGCCGACGCCGGCGCCGACCGCGCCGAGTCCCCCGCCGACGGCGATCCCAAATCCCGCGGTCACCCCGGAGGTGGCCGCGAACGCGACGATATGTGTAAGCAGCACTGAGAACAGCTCCTTGTCGTTTTAGTGGTGGGTGACCGCGCCACCGATGTAGATGGCGGCGAGGGTCGCGAAGATGAACGCCTGGAGGGTGGCGATGAGCCCCAGCTCGAACACGTAGATGAGAATGCCGAACGGCAACGTGAACCAGCCGAGGAATGAGAGGCCCAGGATCACGGCCAGTCCGCCGGCCATGAACAGGATGATCATGTGCCCCGCGAGGATGTTGGCAAACAACCGGACGGTCAGCGAGATCAGCCGCATGAAGGTGGAGATCACCTCCAAGGGGAAGATGAGCAGCAGCATCGGGCCGTGGACGCCGCCGGGGACCAGGCTCTTGAGGTAGCCAATCGGCCCCTGGGCCCGGATCCCCTCCCAGTTGAAGAGGACGAACACCACGATCGCCAGGGCCAGCGGGACGGAGATGTTGGCGGTGGCCGAGTACAGCGAGAACGACGGGATGTGCGCGCCGAACAGGTTGAACTTCTGCTCGCTGTTGGTCGGCAGCGGGAGATACCCGATCAGGTTGTTGTACTCCAGGAACAGAAACAGGGCACCGAGAAACGGGAACCACCGGCGCGCCAGCGAGTCGTCCATGTTCCCGCGCGCGATGTTGTCGCGCATCAGCGAGTACAGGACCTCGACCGCCGTCTGGACCTTGTTGGGCCGCTGTTGCATCCGATCGGCGATCCAGATCATCGTCACGATCGTCAGGATCGTCGCGATGAACAGGTACACGACCGCCCGGTTGATGCTGAACACGCCCAGGTGGACCCAGTTGATCAGCTTGAACTCGTTCTGGATCTGGAAGCCGCTCTTGTGACCGAAGCCGAAGATGATCACCAGGACCACGATCCCCAGCAGGTACACGCCGCCGATCCCGTAGATGAGCTTGCGCTTCTGGGTCATCGTGACCTCGGCCGGGTCAGCCCGGAGGTGACCAGCGAAACCGTGAAGGCGAACACGATCACGGCCAGGCAGGTCAGCCCGGCGTTCTGTCCATCGGACTGGCGGACCAGGATCACCGCGATCGCCAGCACGAACAGCCGCCCCAGGATGAAGCCGAGGCGGATGCCGACCTGACGGTTCATGACCGGGGTGGCGGCCGCCGCACGCTCGACGCCGATGCCGGTCACGCGCAGCGCAATCCAGGCGCCGGCGCCAATCGCGTAGCCGGACGCCGGCACGCCGATCAGCAGCATGATCGGAGCGGCGACCACCAGCACGAGCACGTCGAAGTAGGCGAGCACGCTCACCGGTCGATCAGATGTCATGGAAGCGCCTAATGACAACGCGGATTCCCACCAGAAAGCCGATCAGGAATCCCGCCAGGCCGAGCGGCACCGGCGCGCCCACCAGCGCGCCGATGGCCACGCCGACTCCCGCGCACATCGCGTTCGCCGCGAGCATCAGGGCTCCGGCTCCCGCGACGTCTGAGCCGGTAACGGGCGGACGACTGTTCGTCATGTGGTCTGCTGACGCTTCTGCTCAAGCTGATGGTTACTGGGTTGAGGGGCGCGTAGGCTATACGTCGTAGCGAACTAGGCGTTGCCTGCATTTCAGCGCCGACGCGGACGGCGCGCCACTACCAGGAGGGTAGTGGAGAGCGGTCTGGTTAGAAGGAGGTTAGCGTGATCGTGCCAGGATGCGGTGACCCCCAGCGGCGCGGGCCCGTGGGAGCTCCGGCTTCCACAGCTGACCCTCCGCCCACATGGCCGCCAGGCTCGCCCGCGGCAGCCCCAGCGCCCCTTGATACACGAGGTAACGCGGCTCCCAGCGGGGGAAGAACTTGGCGTTGAATCGATACAGGCTCTCGATCTGAAAGTACGGGTTGCCGAGCGTGATCAACTTCCCCAGCGCACGCTCGGCGGGGCGCTCGGGGCTGTGAATCCACCGCGCGAAGGCCGCGAAATTGAGAGACATCTCATCCACGCCGCGCTCGCGCAGCAGCTCCACCGCCCTCACCACCAGGAATTCGGTGAGCCCGTTGGGCGTCTGCGGGTCCCGGCGCATGAAGGACAGCGACATCGCCGAGCGGCCGTAGCAGGGGACGAAGTGCAGCACTCCGCGGATCGGATGGGCGGGATCGGACTCGTCGCGCGCGAGCACGACCAGCGTCTGTTCGTCGTGGTCGCCGCTGATCGAGTCCATCGCCATCGAGAAGCCCCGCTCGGGCGCGCCCTCGCGCCCGAGCTCGAGCACCGCGTCCACCTCGCGCGCGAGGGCCGGCGCGAGCTCGGACACGCGGTGCAGCTCGGCGGTGAACCCGGCCTTGTGCAGGCGGCTGACCGACTGGCGCACCTTGCGGATCGGGCGCCCCTCCAGTGAGAACTGCCGCAGGTCGACGATCGCCTCGTCGCCGAGGTACATCGTCCGCAACCCGAGCTCCTCGTACAGCGGACACAGCCGCTCGCTCGCGCCGATCGCCCCGAGCTTGAGGCCGCGGGAGGCGGCGAACGCCTGAACGTCGGCGAGCAGTCCAGCAAGCGCCGCCGGCGCCCCCACCGGATCGCCCGACAGCAGCAGCACGCCGTTCTCAACGCGGTACCCGACGAACGCAGAGCGATCGGCGCTGAAGAAATAGTGCTTGTCGGTGCGCAGCTTGAAGAAGCTCAGCGTGTCCGAGCCATGCGCACGGACAAGATCGGCGGCGGCGCGACGCGACGCCGGGCCCGGCAGTGACGCCGGCCCCGCCAGCGGGCGGAACACGACATAGGCCATCGCCAGCAGCGTGGCGATCTCGATCAAGTGGACGCTGAGCGGCACCCAGGCGAACGCGTGGTGATGGAGCCGGTGCAGCTCGAAATGGAGCGGGCCGCCGCGCCACAGCAGCAGATCGCCCGTCTCACGGACGACGCTGCCCGATGACGGCCGCCCCGCCGACGCCCACGCCGCCGCGCCGGCCAGCGTCAGTCCGCAGAGCCCGAGCAACGGCACGCGCCACACCGCGCTGCGCAACGACATCCGGTCGTGCTGCACTCCGAACGCCTCCTTGCCGTACCACAGAAATCCCGCCGAGAGCCACGTGATCACGCTCTCCTCGACATCCAGTCCCTTGAGCAGATCGAGCAGACCGAGCGCCAGCATCAGTCCGATCGCGACCTGCCAGGCGCGCCGGCGCCGCTTGAGCAGGTACGGCGACACGAGCAGGAGCGCCGCGCCGGCCGGCAGCGCGAACGCGTGGAACAGCCGGACCGCCTGCACTGGCTCGACGCTCAGCAGGAGGTGCCCGCGCCAGCGGATGCTCGGCGTCAGCGCCGAGGCGACGTTGACCATGCCGGCGAGCGCGGCGGCGCCCGCGGCCAGGCCGGGGGTGCAGCGTACGGAACGTTGACGGATGCGGGTCATCGAGAAGGGGGCGTCGATCCACATCCGGTGCGCTGGGGCCTGGTGGGCCATTGGTGCGACGCCATGGACCGACGTTCCATCTGAATCTACCGCCGCGGCCGGCGCTGGTTACGCCTCGGACCGCGTGAGGGCTCGCTCCGCCTCGGCCCGCGCTGGCCGGCGGCACTGTTTCCGGGCCCGGCGGCCGGGTCCGGGTCACGACGGATCGGCAGCGCCAGCGAGAGCGCGAGCGCGCCGACCGGGAACACGGCCATCAGCTCGAACACCGCGCGCAGGCCGTGGGCGTCGGCGAGCAGCCCGAGCAGCGGCGCCCCGACCCCGCCGAGCCCGATCGACAGACCGATCGTCACCCCCGAGGCGACGCCGATCCTCCCCGGCAGGAATTCCTGGCCCATCACGATCGTCACCGCGAAGGTGGCGATCGTCGCAGCGCCGGCGAGCGCCGCGAACACCATCGCCAGCGCCGGCGCCGACACGAGGAAGCCGACGATCAGCGCCGGGAGGATGACCATCGAGCCGACCAGGACGGTGCGGCGCCCGAACCGATCGGCCAGCCGGCCGCCGACCAGTGTGCCGACGGCGCCGCCGACCAGCATCGCCGTGAGCGCCGCCCCACCGGTGCCCCGGGTGGTGTGGAGGTCGTGGATGAAGTACAGCGGGATGAAGGTGACGAACCCGAAGTAGACGAACGACCGCAGCGCGATCACGAGGGCGAGCAGCGTGAACGGACCCCAGGCGGCATCGCTGGGCCCGTGAGCGGCCCGGGCCTGCGTGAGATCGACGCGGAAGGCGTTCAGGCGCGGCAGCTCGTGCGCCAGCACCAGGCCCATCAGTGACGTCGGCACGATCACCAGCAGCGTCCCGGACAGGCCGAACGCGAGCACCAGCGGGGTGACCAGCGCCGGCCCGAGCGCGAAGCCGACGTTGCCGCCGACGCTGAACAGGCTCATGCCGCTCGAGCGCCTGGCGCCGGAGACGTAGTTGGCGAACCGTGACCCTTCGGGATGGAACGCGGCGACGCCGATCCCCGACACGACCACGGCGGCGAAGGTGAGCCGGTAACTCGGGGCGATCGCGGCCAGACCGACCCCGATCCCGCCGAGGATCGGGCCGATCGGCATCAGCCACGGCAGCGACCGGCGATCGGAGATGTGGCCGAACAGCGGCTGGATCACCGAGCTCGAGACCGTCGCGGCCAGGATCAGCGCCGACGCGCCGGCGTAGCTGAGATGGTCCTTGACGATCAGGAACGGCAGCAGCGCGGGGATGGAGCCCTGTCCGATGTCGGTGAACAGGTGCCCGGCCGACAGGACGGCCATCGCCCGGCGGTCCACCCCGCCGCCGCCCTCCGGCGGGCGGGCGGCGATCGGACGGGTCGGCGCCGGCGCCTGCGCCGTGCTCACTGCTCGTCGATCTCGCGGATCCGCTGCGCGACGAGCTGCTGCTTGGTGGTGAGCTCGGCGGCCAGGTCGGTGAGCTCGGCCAGCCGGCCCCGCACCAGCTCCAGCTGGGTGCCGATGTGCTGCCCGAGCTGCTCGAGGATCCGCCGGCGCTCGGCCGGGGCGTCGGTCTGCTGGAGCTCCTGGCGCAGGTGGGCGCGGGCGCTCTCGGCCTCCAGCAGCTGGGAGAGCTGATCGAGCGACAGCCCGAGCAGGTCCCGCAGGCGGATGATCTCGCGCATCCGCTCGACGTCAGCCTGCGTGTAGCAGCGGTGCTTGCCCTGCTCGCGCTCGGGAGCGGAGTCGAGCAGCCCGATCTCCTCGTAGTAGCGGATCGTCCGCGCGGTGGTTCCGGTGAGCTCAGCCAGCTCGCCGATCCGCAGCGTCTTGCCCGTCGCCGGCGCCGCGGGGTCGGTGGTGGCGCTCATGACAGGGCCGCCTGCCGCTCGCCGGGCTGCTTGGCGGCGCTGATCTCCTTCGGCCGCGCGGCGGAGATCCCGGCGCCGACGATGGAGACGGCGCACAGGCACCACAGCGCGGTGTGCATGTTGGAGATGAACGGCGTCAGCTGGGCGGTCGAGATGTGATTGGCGAGCCCCGAGAAGACCTTGAACAGCACCTGCTTGGGGACCGCCGCGGTGATGACGGCGAGCACAAACGCGATCGACATGACCGCGCCCGTGTTCTGGACGAGCACGCGGGCGCCGGCGGCGATGCCGCGCCGATGCGGGGCCACCGCGCCCATCATGGCGGCGGTGTTGGGCGAGTTGAACATCCCGCTGCCGATGCCGACGATGAACATGTAGATGCCGGGCCAGACATAGCTCGTGTCCCGGCCGAGCGTCGTCATCAGCCCCAGGCCAAACGCGGTCACGAGCATGCCCATGACCGCGAGGGTACGCGAGCCGCGGCGGTCGGCCCACATGCCGGCCGCCGGCGAGGCGATCAGCATCCCCAGCGCCAGCGGCGCCAGCTTGACCCCGGCCAGGATCGGCGAGTTCCCCTGCACGCCCTGGAAGTAGAAGACGAATACGAACATCAGCGCGAACCGTGACAGTCCGTTGGCGAAGGCGGCCGCCGACGCCGTGGCGAACAGGCGGTCACGGAAGATGGTCAGGTCGAGCATCGGCGCCTTGTGCCGGGACTCGATCAGCACGAACGCCGGCAGGAACACGATGGCCAGGATCAGCGCCGGAATCGTGAGCCCCGAGGTCCAACCCTCGATCCCACCCCTGGAGACGCCGTAGACCAGCCCGGTGAGTCCGATCAGAAAGGCGATCGTGCCCAGGAAGTCGAACGAGCGGTCCTCCGAGCGCCCGGTCACCTCGTGCAGGATCTTGCCGCCCCACAGGCTGCCGATGAGGCCGAAGGGGACGTTGAACCAGAACACCCAGTGCCAGGAGATCGCCACCAGGGCGCCACCCAACACCGGTCCGATCACCAGCCCGACCGCGGCCACCATCGTGTTGGTGCCCATCGCCAGGCCGAGCTGCTCCTTAGGGAACGCGTCGGTGACGATCGCCGCCGCATTGGCGAACAGGAATGCGCCACCGATCCCCTGCACGATCCGCCACAGGATCAGCTGCGTCGCGTCGCCCGCGAACCCGGCTCCCAGTGAGGCCAGCGCGAACAGCACGAAGCCCATCACGTAGGCCTTCTTGCGTCCGAACTGGTCAGACAACCGCCCCGCGGTGAGCACGAGCACGGTCGACGCGATCATGTACACCAGGATCACCCACACTAGCTCGAGCAGGCTGGTGTGCAGACTGCGTTCGAGGTTGGGCAACGCGATGATCAGCGTGCCCGAGTTGATCGTGGCCAGCAGCATTCCCAGGCTGGTGCACGAGAGCGCCCACCACTTGTAGGAGTCGTGCTCGGCGTTGACGCCGAGGCGGCGGCGCGACGGCGCGCCCTGCACCGGCGGGGCATTGAGGACTGACAACGGCGACCACCTTCGTCTCTTCTGCCGACTTAGAACCTTACGTAAACGTCAGAATAGCACCGTCGGCCGGCGCGGTCGCGTCGCCGGCGGCGAGTGGGTCTCCCGTTTCAGGGAGGCGATTAGGGGTGGAGGCGGACGGTGGTCGTCTGGAGTCGGGCGGTGGTCGTGCGGTGTCGGGCGGACGGGCGGACGGGCGGACGGGCGGACGGGCGGGCGGGTGAGCGCGGTAGCGCAGTTCGTAGCGGCGGTGCACCAGCAAGCGCTTGCCCTGGGCGATCACCACGAGCGCCCGGAACGTGAGCGCTGACTTCAGCAGCCGGCGCCCGCGGCCATCGGGGACCAGCGTCAACGACCGGCTCTGGCCGGCCCGCAGCCGCGCGGTGCGCCCGCCGATGCCCTCGGCGTGGCGGCGCCGTCCCTTGCCGACCGACACCGCCAGGGTCAGGCGCCCGACGCACCCCGTGCCCGCCGGCCCGCTGCACCTCAGGCGGACGTGAACCGTGCTGCCGGAGACCCGTACGCGGCCGACGATCGAGAGGCGGGCGGCACCCCCGGCCGGCGCCGGACCGGATGAGCCGCCTCCCGGCCCCCCGAGCGACGACGTGCCGATCAGCACGCCGCCCCAGTCGTCGACGGCGACGCACTGGTTGACCGTCGCGCAGTCGATGGAGCTGATCGGCCAGCCGTCGATCGCGTCCTGGCCCCAGGCGCCGGCGCCGCCGGTCGGGTTCGTCGATGTCGCGACGGTCCCGGAGGCGTCGCCGGCCACGCATAGCGACGTGGCCGGGCAGCTGATCGTGCTGATCACCCCCGGATTTCCGCCCGGCGAGTCGATCGTCGCCACCGAGCTCCACATATTCGTCGCCGGGTTGGTGGATGTGATCGCCCCGCCGGCGTTGTCGACGGCCACGCACAGGCTCGTCGACGGGCACGAGACGGCGTTCGCCGGCGTCGGGTCGACGACCTTGCTGCTCCAGTCGGTCGCGCTGCCGGTCGGCTTGGTCGAGGCCAGGGCGTTGCCGGTGTCGTCAATGGCGACACACAGCGTCGTCGACGGGCAGGCGATGCCGTCGAACACATTCTCGGCGTCGACGTCGGTGGTCTTCCACGCTCCGGCCCCGCCCGTCGGGTTGGTGGAATCCAGGACGTTGCCGTTGACGTCCACCGCCACGCACAGCGCCGTCGACGGGCATGAGACCGAGGCGAGCGCGCCACCCTGGCCGTCGATCGACACCGACTGCCACGCCGACGCTCCCCCGGCCGGATTGGTCGAGTGCAGGGCATCGCCGTCGGAGTCGACGGCCACGCACAGCTTCACCGACGGGCACGAGATCGAGGTCAGCGAGTTGGTCGTGTCGATGTTCGCCGCCGTCCAGGCGCTCGGCCCGCCCGCCGGATCGCTGGAGCTGAGCACGCTGCCGTTGGCGTCAACGGCAAAGCACTGGCCGGCGCTGGGGCAGCTCACCGAGTCGAGCTCCTGGCCCACCCCGCTCTGAAGCTGCGTCGCCACCCAGGCCGGAGCCGATGGGGTCGCCGGCGCGGTCGAGACGATGACCTCCCCGCCGCTGTCGCCGGCGGCGCAGAAGCCGGCGGTGGGACACGAGATCCCGTCCAGCGCCTGGCCGCCGGACAGCGTCGTCAGCGTCCATGCGGCGGTGCCGGCGCTCGGATTGCTCGCGACGTCGACGTTCCCGGCATCGTCCCCGGCGGCGCAGAACCCACTCCCAGCGCAGGACACCGAATCCAGCGATTGGCCAGGGTCGACGGCGTCGGCCGGCCAGAACGCGGCCGCCGGGTTCGTCGGCGTGGAGGACACGAGCACGCTCCCGTTGGCGTCGGCGGCGACGCACAGGCTCGTCGACGCGCACGACACGGCATCGAGCGCCGTCTGCCCGTCGGCGTCCGCGGCCGGCCAGGCGCCGGCGCCGCCCGTCGGGTTCGCGGACGTGAGCACGTTGCCGACGGCGTCCACCGCCACGCACAGCGCCGCGGCGGGACACGACACGGCGCTCAGCTGGTTGTCCCCGTCGATATCGGCCGGGCTCCACGCGCTCGCCCCGCCGGTCGGGTTGGTGGAGGTGTAGGCGTTGCCGGCATCGTCGACGGCGACGCATAGCGACGCGGACGGGCATGAGATCGCCGTGAACGGGTTCGAGTCCAGAGCGGTCACCGCTGACCAGCGGCTCACCGGGTGCGTCGGGTCGGTGGTCCACAGCACGTCGCCGTTCTCGTCGACGGCGGTGCAGAACGAGCTCGAGGGGCACGAGATCCCCGACAACGAATTGAAGCCGCCGCCGGCGCCGGCGCCGTCGATCTCGCTCGTCACCCAAGCGCCGGCCCCGCCGGTGGGATTGGTCGAGGTGACGAGATCGCCGCTCGCGTCGGCCCCCAGGCACAGGCTCGCCGACGGGCAGGAGA
>DATCFW010000436.1:0-10069 GCA_036509295.1 Solirubrobacteraceae bacterium
GCGAATCGCGCTCTCGGACCGGGACGCCGTGTCGCAGGCGATCGGCCTGAGCGCGACGCTGCGCGCGCAGCGCACCCACACCGGAGAGCGGCCACAGCGGACCGACGAGCAGGCTCGTGACGCCGTCGAGCGCTGGCTCAAGCGCCAAGGCACCCACCACATCGGCGCATGAACACACCACCCGTCGACCCGGACCGCGAAGCGCTGCTACGCGCGCTTCAGGACGGCGGCGTGAGCTACGTGCTGATCGGCGGCGCGGCGCTTGAAACCCACCGCCAGCCTCACCGCACCGACGACGTCGACATCGCCCCGGCCGTCGACGCGCTCAACCTCGAACATCTCGCAGACGTGCTCAACGCCCTCGACTGCAGACTCGTCACCGACGTCGACGACGAGAGCTCGTGGGTGTCGCTGCCCAACGGCTACTTCACCGCCACGACGCTGCGGCGAGCTGACGTGTGGAACCTCCACACCCGCCACGGCGCGCTCGATATCACGTTCAAGCCCAGCGGCTTCCCTCACGGCTACGAGGACCTCCAGCGGAACGCCCAGCGGCTGCAGATCGCAGGCACGAGCATCGTCGTGCACGTCGCCTCCCTGCACGACGTCGAGCACTCCAAGCGCACCGCCGACCGCCCCAAAGACCGCGACTACCTCTCGCGCGTCGGCCGGCTACGCCCCTCGAACCCGGACTCCGAACCCGAGCCCTGAAGCCTCGCCGACCTTCAACTCGCTCACCTCCAGACAGACCTGGAAGGGCGCTGCGCTCCTGCGCGCGCTCCGCGCATATCCGATAAGTTTCCGGGGCCGCGAGCGGCCATGCGGGGGTCGACCGCTGACGGCACCTCTGTCGAGTTGTCGTGGTCCGTGATGTTCTCGCGCGGCTCGCCGGGGGTCACACCAAGGAATCTCGAGGACGGGTTCGTGCCTCTCTTCGATCGCGCGCAGGATGGGTTGGGCTGTGTCTGGAACGGGGCATCCGAGGATCGCGTCGTCGGTGATTTGGTCGCGGCCGATCAGCGCGAGGAGCTCGTCGGGCAGGCCGGTGATGATCTTGGCGAGCTGATAGCCCGCCCGTGCGGCGCAGGTGTAGGTGTGGACCGCGTCGCGATCTCTCGTGCGGTCACGGGATGAGAGCGCGGCGATCGTGGTGACGCTGGCAGGGTCGGGATCTGATGAGTGAGCAGCGCGAGTTCGGCACCGCATCGGCGGATGTACGCCAACTCCGGGTCGCCGGCGGTGACGAGGATCCGGAACGCGCGCTCGATCTCAGGGCGACGTGATGCCCGCGAGCCGATGCTCCGCAGCCGGATCTACCGGCGCGTCGCGTTCCGAGCCGGTGATAGCCCGGAATCAGCGCGAGCACGTCCGAGTCTAGGGCGCCGCGATCCCCCTTATCCGTGCTTACGACGGGATCTCCGTAGACGGGGTGGCTCTTGTTCCCTTGCCAGTAGAACCCCCGATCCGGTAGCCGGATTGCTGTTGCACCGAAGCGTGCCACTGTGGCCCGAAACCTCGACGCACACGTCGCCGTTTCGGCGGCCAGCACTGTGGCATACTCGTGGCATGGCTCGCACACGTCTCAGCACGACGGTGGATGCCGCATTGCTGGAAGGTGCACGGCAGCTTCGGTCCGGGTCCACTAACGCCGCGCTCGTCGACGAAGCGCTTGAGGCCCTTCTCGCCCGGCACCGTGCAGTCGAGATAGACGTCAGCTACGCCGCGTATGACCGGTATCCCCTCGACGAGCCGGATGCGTGGGGAGACCTCGCGTCGTTTCGCCGCACCGCCGGTGGGTCATGAGTCCGACGCCTAGCCGAGGCGAACTCTGGTGGTGCGAGTTGCCGGAGATCGGCCGGCGCCCGGTCGTCGTCCTGTCGCGCGACGCCGCGCTACCGCGTCTGCGTCGCGCGCTTGTCGCTCCGTGCACCACGATGATCCGCTCGCTGCCCAGCGAGGTCGTTCTTGAGCCCGGTGCCGATCCCGTCCCACGGCGTTCGGCGGTCAACCTCGATTCGGTCGAGAGCGTCTCGCTTTCGGTGCTTGTCGAGCGACTCGGCCGGCTCGCCGACGCCCGGATGCGCGAGATCTGCGCGGCGCTGGCCGTCGCGGTCGACTGCCAGGCCTGATCAGGGAGACGCTAAGCGAACACGCGTTCGCTGGCGCGCACCGACTGTCATTCGACCGACGTTCTACAGTGAGAGCGGTTCGGTCAGCTAGGTGAGAGCAATCGGTCAGGCTCGTGAGAGCGGGCGGCCATGCCGGACGTCAGGATCTATGCGGTCCAGCAGAGATACCGCGGCTCGGGGGCGGCCCGGAATGTCGCCTCGGCCGGGGGTGTTGGCCGCAGGACGCCGTGGTCGTCCTCGAGCAGCCGGGCGGCGATCAGCCGGTCAGCGGCAGCGTGCTCCGCAGGGTTGCTGAGCGCGTCGCGGGCGCGGTCCTCTCGCGAACAGGTGAGGGCGCGGTGCAGCACCGCAGCGGTGGTGGGGTCAAGCGGATCGCGGGTGTGCCGTAGGCAGCGGCCGATCTCCCGGTTGTGCAGCAGGCCGGCTCGGGGTCTGAGCGTGTAGTGGTGGTGCCCGATCCGGGTGAGGGTCTGGCCGGTGTTCGCGAGGGCCGCTTCGAGGTGTTCGAGGGCGTCGACGGTTCGCGGCAGCGTCCATTCGAGCCCGCTGGCGAGCTGGGACGCAGTGCACGGTTCCCGGACGCTGGCGAGCATCGCTTCAACGGCGCGGTCATCCGCAGCCCGGTAGCGGTCCAGCGTGTTGGCCGAACCGCGACCCGGATGCCCCGGCGCGTCCTGGTATCGCCCGTCCCAGACAATGTCGCCGAGCCGGTCACACGGTGCGGGACTTGACCGACCGGGTGGGTCTTTGGAGCGACCGCTCAGGCAGTGATCAGCGCGGCGGCGAGCTGGTGAAAGGTCGCCCAGGCGCGACCAAGAAATGCCCAACTCATGACCCATTGAGGGCAAGCGTCTTCGCCTTATACGTCCAGCCGCGATCACGTTCGACCCGGTGTCTCTCGCATCGCCCGCGGCTTCTCCCTTCACGAACACGCAGAAGCCTCGACCGCCCGGAACGACCACCGCCAGACTTCTGGATCCCGCCCGCAGCAGCCCGAAGCGCCGCCGCCAGCTCGGGTGCGATGAACGTTCCGGTCTCGAAGTGGATGCCGTCTTTGTCGACCAACCGTCTCCATTCAGAATCGAAGTGCGCATATTGATGCGCCGAATGTCGGCATCTATAATGCAACGATGCGGACGACAATCGATCTCGATCCGGACGTCAATGCTCGCTTGCGAGCCCTGGCGCGCGAGCGCGGCGTGCCCCTGCGAACCGTCATCAACGATGCATTGCGGGCCGGTTCCCAGTCGGGTGCCGGCGATGCGCCCCCGTACACACTTCCGTCGCGGCGCCTCGGGGTGCGCCCAGGAATCGATCTGGAAAAGGCGCTGCGGCTCGCCGGTGAGCTCGAAGACGATGAGATCGTGCGCAAGCTCGATTTGCGCAAGTGAAGCTGCTCGACGTCAACCTGTTGATCTACGCCGTCGACGAGGACTCAGCCCGCTTCGCTCGAGCCCATCCGTGGGTCGAAGGCGTTCTCGGAGGCGAGGAGACCGTCGCACTCCCCTGGGCGGTCCTGCTGGCGTTTCTCCGGCTCACCACTAAGCCGCAGGTCATGACCTCGCCGCTCCCGGCGGGCGACGCACTGGACCTGATCGACGGGTGGATGGCACGTCCCAATACCGTCGTCGTCCACCCAACCGAGCGCCATTCGGCGGTGCTCCGCGAGCTGCTGGCTCCGCTCGGGACGGCCGGCAACCTGGTGACGGATGCGCACCTGGCGGCCCTTGCGATCGAGCACGGTGCGGAACTGAACTCGTGCGACGCCGACTTCTCCCGATTCGCCGGCCTGCGGTGGACCGACCCGCTGCGCTTCGCCTAATGCGCCGACCAGCGTCCGCTGGCACGAACGCGCGTTCGCTGACCCCGCACCACTGTCATTCGACCGACCTTCTACAGCTCGCCAGCCGTCAGACGTGTCGAGTCCCACTTGGATGTCAGCGGGATTCGAGGTTGATCGCGCGGACCAGGACGGAGCCGGCGGAGCTCGAAACGCCTCTGCCTTGGCAAACGGGCGGAGGCTAGACCCCCGGCAGACACACCTGCACGGCGCGTCGGAGCGTCGCGGTGGGCGGCCGCAACCAGAAGATCGTCACGTTGCCGCTTCGCTTGACCTGCGCGCGAAGGCGGCGGGCATTTCTGAGTACCGCAGGCTCCAGCCGCTGCGCTTTCGCGATGTTGCGGTAGAAGGCGATCAGTGCCCCGTTGGGCAGGTGCCCGGCGATCAGCTCACCGTCAGGACTATTCGCGCTGGCCAGTGGCGGCAGGACAGCAGTGCCGATCGCCCGGACGCTGTGCGAGGTCAGGCATGCCTGCGCTGACTCGATCAATGCGGTCACGCGGCGCACGGCAACGCTGAGGTGCAGCGGCGCGATCGTTCGGCACGCCGTGGAGCGCTCGAGCGAGCTTGCCGTCTGCACCACCTGCGCGAAGCGCTGCGGACAACTAAACCGCAGACCGTCTGCGAGCGTGAACACGCAGGACGTCTTCAGAGGCTTCCCGTTGGCCTCGCCCGTCGCGCAGCCGCCCTCCGCCACCTGCGCGTAGCTGACGATGCTTCTCGCCGACGCCGTTCCGGTCGCGTTCGAGCGATTCGTAGCAGTGCCACACCCGCCAGCGACGATCGCTACGAGCCCGGCCAGAGCCCACCGGCTGAAGGGGCGCATCCAATGATGATCTCGCACGCGGCGCCGAGGCGAACTGGGACGCGCAACAGCCAGCCTTCCCAGGTATCAAGACGGTCGGCAGCGAGGCCGATAATCGCTGCATGAGCGTGACGTCCGCAGCGCCCTGCTGCCATCGCCGGCGCGCCAGCGCCCATCACCAGCAGCCATGAGAGTGAGCGGGACCACCTCTGACCGCTCGGCAACTGTGGCGAGCGGATGCTCGGAGCCCGCGGCGCTACCAACCGTGCCGCAACGTTGGGTGGTGGTGCCGGTCGTGACGGTGGCGCTCGCGGCACAGGCGTCGGCCGTGGTCCTTCCCGGAACCCGCTCGATGGCGGCATTCCTGGCCAGCTGCGGAGTTCTCGCGGCTGTCATCGGCCTGGCGCTGATCCTGCCCCGATTCCGAGCTCCGTCCTGGGTTCGGCTTCTCGCGCCCTCTGGATATCTCATTTCGCTCGCGCTCCTGTTCGCGTCCCAGGGCGCCGTGGCCACGGGATTGCAGCCACTCGTCTTGTTGCCGATTCTCTGGGTTGCTCGCGATCACCGCCCCGGGGAATCAACCGTGTTGATCCTCGGCGCCGTGTGTGTGCTCACCGTCACTTCATTGCTCGCCCATGCTTCCGTCGAGGTCGTCATCCGGACGGCTGTGCTGTGGGGGTTCGCCAGCGCAATCTTGTTCCTGGGCGCTCGCAACCTTCGGCGTCGGCTCGACGATGCCATCGGGGAGCGCGAGGAGGCGTTGCGACAGGCGAAGGTTCTCGGAGACGTCGCGCGCGAGCTGAACTCGACGCTTGATCCCGAGCGGGTCGTTGCCGTCGCCGTGCGGCTCGCCGCCGAGATCGCGTCGCCTCCTGGCCTCCGTTCCCGCCGCGCTAACTACTGTCGGATTTCCGACGGCGTGGTGCGGGTCGACGCGGAGTTCGACGAGGAGGGCCAGTGGGTGGGCGCGACGTGGCCGTTGCCAGAGCATCCACTGCTGGCCGAGAGTGTTCGCAGCCGGATCGCGACGTCGGGAAGACTCGATCCCGCCCAGCTGGGTCCGACGGTGGGGCGCCTGGCCAGCGGTCAGGGGGTCGGACACGGCGCCTGGGTCCCGGTGGTCGTCGACGGCGAGCTGCACGGCGTGCTCGCCGTGGCGGGCCGCAACCGGCCGGTCTCTGACCAGGAGCTGTCTCGTTGCGTCGCGCTCGTCGGCATCATGGAGTTGGCGCTCAAGAACGCGCTTGCTCACCAGCGCGCTCAGCGCGCCGCGCTCACGGACCCGCTGACCTCGCTCGCCAACCGCCGCGGCATGGAGCGACTCGTGCACGAGCGCCGGGGTCGGCGGCCGCTCGCCGTGCTGGCGATCGACGTGGACCGCCTGAAGACGGTCAACGATCGTCATGGACACGCTGCGGGGGACGAACTGCTCCTGCTGGTCGCCGATGCGATCCGCTCGGTCCTACGCGCCGGCGATGTGGTCGCCAGAGTCGGCGGAGACGAATTCGTGTGTGTCGCGTTCGATGCGGACGAGGACGCGGCCGTGCTGGGCGCGACCCGCATGCTGAAAGCCGTCCACGGCGCGGTTCATCGCGGTTGGGAGCCCCGCATCAGTATCGGCGTCGCACCCGCCGAACCTGGGGAGTCCCTTGACCACGTCCTCCATCGAGCGGACGCGGCGATGTACGCGGCCAAGCGCACCGGAGGCATGCGCTTTGCGCTTGCTGGCGCCGAGCCGTCGGCGCTGCACATCCGGTGACGTTCAACCCATGCGCTTGTGCTACCTTGTGTGCACAATGAGTAACCGGGTGGGCATACGCGAGCTGAGACAGCAGGCGAGCGGTGTGCTGAAGCGAGTTGTCGGCGGCGAGACGATCGAGGTCACAGATCACGGCCATCCGATCGCTCGGATCGTGCCGTTGCGACCCGGCGCTCTGGATCAAATGGTCCTCGAGGGCCGCGCCACGGAGGCCACGGGCGATCTGCTGGAGATCGCGGACGCGGTCGGCCTTCCGGTCGCTGCGCCGATCCTCCCATCGGCGGCGCTGGCGGATTTGCGCGCCGATGAGCGGTAGCGCCGCGTATATCGATACGTCGGCCTTCGTCAAGCTGATCGTCGCTGAGCGCGAGTCGACCGAGTTGCATGGGCGCCTGCGCCGATGGCCGGAACGGGCGTCGTCGGCGCTACTGCGCACCGAGACGGTGCGCGCCCTGAGACGATCGGGGAACGATGACCTCATCGGTCACGCCCGCCGTCTGTTCGGCGCGATTCACCTGATCAGGCTCGACGAGCCCCTGCTGGACCGCGCTGGTGAGCTCGGCCGTGACGAATTGCGCTCACTGGACGCGATTCACCTCGCCGCCGCTCTGTCGCTCGGGCCGGACCTCGGCGCGATCATCACGTACGACAGCCGTCTGAGAGATGCGGCGGTTGCCCAGGGAGTCGTTGTCGAGTCGCCAGGGCAGCCATAGGCCCCCGACGGCCGATAGGCTTGCCGCCACCCGAACCGCCGCCGCCGCAAGACCGGCGCCGTCGGTGCCGTCTCTGACCCGATGCGTCCCGCACTCCGTCGCCGTCGCCCCCCCACTGCCGCGATCGCCCTCCTGCTCGCGGGCGCGTTATGTCTCCCTGTCCTCCCCGCGCTCGCGGCCGGCGGCGGCGGGGCAATCACCGCGCCGGGCGCCGGCCCGCAGAGCACGGGCGGTCCCGGCTCGAGCTCTGGGGGTGTCGCCATCCTCGGCGGCGGCCTGGCCCCGACGAGCGCCCCGCCGAGCCACGTACCGCCGCCGCCGAGCCGGCACGCCAAGGGCAGTTGGCTGAAGCGGGTGACGATCACCGAGTACTGGCCGGCGCCGGAGTCGTGGTTCGTCGGGCGCCTGGTCAGGGCTCCCGGGCTGCCCGGGCTGCATCACATCGACTGGTTGTACTCGGCCACCGGGATGTCCATGGAGGGCGACGGGATCGGCCTGGACGGGCGGCTCTACCACATCGACGGGCTCGGGGATGCGGGCTGGGTCACCGCGACCGGCGCGTCGACCTCGCCGGCTGATGGGTGGTCGGCGGGGCCTCCCTACTGGCGCGCCGGCGGCTACTGGGGCAACCGGTCACACGCGGTCACCTTCCCGCTCAGCGCCGGCGGCTGGTCGGATGGGCACGGGTCGAAGTACCTCCCGCTGCGCGACGTGTCGTTCGCGCCCGGCGCCACGCTCCCGCTGCGCTACGACCAGTCGATCGCCGTCGACCCCGCCGTCATCCCGCTTGGCAGCCGCGTGTACGTCCCCGCCTACAGCCACGACGGTCACGGCGGGTGGTTCATCGCCCAGGACACCGGAGGCGCGATCTCCGGCGATCACATCGACGTCTATCGGCCGCCGCCGGCCAGCCCCACGGACTCCGGCCGATACCTGACCTCGCAGCGCATTTTCGTGATCAAGCCGAAGTAGACTTCACGACGATGCCCAAGCAGCAGCGAATGATGCGGGTTGAGCAGAAGGGTCAGCTCGCCGCCATGCAGCAGCTCGAGAGCCGCAGCGACGAGGAGCTCGAGGCCGAGACGAAGTTCAAGTCGGCCGCGCAGGCCATCCTCGGCGCCCGCGCCGCCGAGCGCTACGACGCCAAGACGGCCCGCGCCCACTTCCAACGGGCGATCGCCGCCGCTCGCCCCCAGGAGCGCCTCCAGCTGCGTCGCATGGCTGACGCCTCGCTCGCGCTGGCCGAGCGCCGCGCCGACGACCTCAAGCGCGCCACCGAGCGTCTCGGCGTCGAGTCCCCTTCCAACAAGCAGTTGCGCGGACTGAAGTTCATGGGCTTGGTGGCGCCGCCCAAGAGCGCCGGCACGCTCGCCCGGGTCCGCGGGGTGCTGATCATCATCACGCTGATCGTGGCGATCCTGCTGCTCGGGTTCGGCATCGTCAGCCTGATCTCGCTGCCGTTCGGTCTGTCGCTTGACCTCCGAATCTTCTGGGGCCTGGTCCTCGTCCTGGCGGCCATCGGCGGCCTGGCCTTCTTCGGACGGCGACGACAGCGGCGTGCTCAGGGCGAGCGCGCCGAGCAGATCGCGTCCCGGTCTCGCTGACCGCCCCGGGCTGCCGCGATGTGCGGGCGCTACAGCTTGGCGACACCTGATCCGTTCGATATTCGCGGCCGGTTCCCGATCGGCGAGTCCGTCGAGGTCCGCCAGCGCTACAACGTTGCCCCCGGCGACGACGTCCTCACGGTGACGACCGACAAGGAGGGTCGGCCCCGCGGTGAGCTGCTGCGATGGGGCCTCGTCCCGTCGTGGGCCAAGCGCCCAGACACCGGCCTGAAGATGATCAACGCCCGCTCCGAGACGGTGACCGAGAAGCCGGCGTTCCGCCGTGCCTACGAGCGGTACCGGTGCCTGATCCTCGCCGACGGCTTCTACGAGTGGCGCCGCGGGGCGGGCGGCCCCAAGCAGCCATTCCACATCGCCCGGGCCGACGGCGAGCTGTTCTCCTTCGCCGGACTGTGGTCGATCTGGCATGGCGACGATGAGGCGACGCTGCGGACCTGCACGATCCTCACGACGGCGGCCAACTCGGCGATCGCGTCGCTGCACGATCGCATGCCGGTGATCCTCGCCCCCGGTGCCGAGGCGACGTGGCTCGATAGCGCCACCCCCCGCTCCGAGCTCGACGAGCTCCTCGCCGGCCTGTCCGCCGAACAGACGGCGCTCACCGAGGTGGGCTTCGCCGTCAACGATGCCCGTTACGACGGACCCGAGTGCCTAGCCGCCCCGGCGGGCGCGCAGGAAGCCCTGTTCTAGGGTCGCGACCTTTTCGCCGTTTCCGACGCGGGACGCGGGACGCGGGACGTCGGGGGCTCAGCGCTCGGGCGCGGAGACGGTTACGCCGCGAGATCGACGGGGCCGCCGGCGATCGTCTCCGGGACCGCGGCCTGCGCCGGCGACGGAGTGGTCGTGCCGTGCCGGGCGGAATGCGTGAGCCACGCGCTGAAGGCGTCGGCCGGCATCGGCCGGCTGACGTGGTAGCCCTGCGCGTGGTCGCAGCCGAGCTCGGCCAGGGACGCGAGAGTCGCGCTGTCCTCGACGCCTTCGGCGATGACGTTGAGGCCGAGGTCGTGGCCGAGGTTGATGGTGGAGCGCACGATGATCAGGTCGCTCTCGTCGCGCAGCATCGGTGAGACGAACGAGCGGTCGATCTTGAGCTCGTCGATCGGCATTTTGCGCAGGTTGGCCAGCGATGAGTAGCCGGTGCCGAAGTCATCGACTGACAGGCGCACGCCCAGCGCGCTGAGGCGGCTGACGGTGGCCA
>DATCFW010000437.1:0-3296 GCA_036509295.1 Solirubrobacteraceae bacterium
GATCGCACCCTCAGCAGACGTGGCGCGGCTCGCTGCCGCCCGCGAGGCGATCGCCGCGCTCGGTGTCACCGTCCACCAGCCCAACGAGGCGATCGGAGTCGAAGCAGCTCGCCTGAGGCAACGGCACCCGATCAGCCTGCCAGACGCCTACTGCCTCGCCAGCGCCAAGCACACGAGCTCGGCCGTGGCGTCCTTCGACGAGGAGATCCTCAGAGCAGCCGCACGCGAACAGATCAACGTCGGCTGAGACGCACACGACCAATACCGCAGCAGGTCGTCGGATACCCCGGGAACGGAAGGTGGCCGGCAGACGTCGCGCGGCTCCGCATTCGCCGAACGCGGCCTCGACGCCCAGGGGCACAACCGACGAGCAGGACGGAAGGCTGTCTCACGCGCCAAGGCTCAACGCAGCACCTCGTTCCCGTTCCGTGGCTGGTCGAGGGCATCGTCGTGGTCGTTGGTGCGGTGATCGCGCCGGGCCGCGTGTAACGCTCGTCGGGACGGCAACTACCTCACATGCCAAACAGCGATAGCCAGCCGGAGCGTTTCGAGAGGCTTTTTCGCGCCTTTCACCCCGCAGTGCGGGCCTATGCGCGCCGGCGGGTGCCGGCCGATTCCGTTGACGACATCGTCTCAGAGACGTTCCTGGTCGCCTGGCGGCGGATGGACCGGGTTCCAGAGGAGCCGCTGCCCTGGCTGCTCACGGTCGCCCACAACACGATCGGCACCGAGCGTCGGGGCGAGGCTCGGCGAGCCCGCCTGTGGATCAAGGCTCAGAGCGGGTATGTCGAGGGCCACGTTCCGGCGGAGCCACGCGACGACGACGGGCGCGGGCGTTTCGTCCTTATTCGGTGCGTCCGCGGACTGTTCTCGCCGGTCGTGGTGCCGGCCGGTACTCAGAAGGTCCGCTTCTCGTGCGCTGCGCTGAGGATCGGCGTTAGCCGATGGTCAGGGGCGCGGTGAGCGTGGCGTCGATCGATTTCAATCGTGTGTGCCCGCGCGTGCTCGCCAGCCGAACCTGCGCCGCGACCACTGCCTTCGAGGCCGCCTTGAGCGTCAGCGTGGCGCGATAGGGCGACCGCCTTGACCTTGCCGCCTGACACCGAGAACCGCACGCTGGCCAGCCGCACTTTTCCCGACACCGCCAGCGACACCGGGAAGCTCCCGCCGATCGCGACACACTCGCGCGGCGTGTGCAGCGACAGGACCCCGGCCCGGGTAACTTTTGGGCCGCGGGACGATCGGCAGCGCGGACACGTGTGACGGCGAGTGGTCATCGGTCCACGTCGCCCAGCCGGCGCCCTCGCCGTTGACCGCGATCTGCGGGTACTCGATCTCACCCCGGGTCGCCAGCTTCACGCTCTTGTCGAACCTCGTCGCCGACTTGTTCCTGGCAACTGCGTAGCGTAGCGACCCGTCGGTGTCCTTCCAGATCACATACACGGTCCCCGTCGGGGTTTGGGCGATCCCGGACCGCTGGCCCGCCGCGTCATTGGTGATCGCGACCGGCGTTGACCACCCCGAGCCGGTGAACCGCTGCACGACCAGCCGCTCGTTGTCGCCTGGAGTCGCGATGCTGCGCGCGACGACGATCCCCGCCGGACCGCTCGCGAGATGGGCGTTTGAGTCAAGCGACGGCGCCGGCGACAACGGCTGCGGCGCCGACCAACTGGCAGCCGCGTTCGGATCGCCACCCTGATACCGGACCCAGAAGACGGAGTAGTGCGGGGTCGTCTCGCTGGTGTAGACGGCCAGCAGCGTTGAACCGGAGCGGCCGATGCTCTGACTCAGCGAGCCGAAGGGAACCTGGGGCGTGTACCAGCCGGGGTCGGTCGCGGCCGGGGCAAGACCCGTGGCCTGGATCGAACCGCCGCCGGTGACGGCGCCGCTGCCGCTCGTGAGCAGCTGCTCGGGGCTGCCGGCGCCGAGCGTACCCGCGGGCAGATCAAGCAGATTGCCGGTCATCCCACTGGCGTGGTCGGCAACGATCGCGGTCGGGCCGGTGAACGTCGTGCCGTGATCGGCGGAGATCAGCAGCATCTTCTGGTTTGACTCCAGACAGCAGCGGCTATCGAGCACCGCGAGTTGCCTCCCGGCGGTCAGCACCGGCGCGTTGCCGGAGTCAGCCGAGGTGTCGACCCCGGGAAACGCGAACGCGTGACTGGCCTCACACCGCGAGGCGTGCGGCGCCAGCCGGCAGATGTCGAGCGGCTGGCCCGGCCCGCCGTCAGCCCAGGATGTGTAACCGACCCCGATCGCGTCGACCACGACCCGCGGCGGCGTGTAGGACTCCGCGTCAGACCCAAGCGACAGGACCGCGGCGCCGGCAGACGCAGACAACAGCGCCACGAGCACGAACACCACAATCATCGCCACTACAGCGCGAAACCCCCGGTCCATCCCGCGAGCCTACCCGCGTCGCACTGCGCTGTCCAGACGCGGACACGAGGTCAAACTGCGTTTGAATCGCGAGCGATGCGAGTCCCAATCCGCTTTCGCTCTGACGCTGAGCGTTCGCCGAGGTCGTCCGTCGTCGGCGCGACCGCGTCGCACAACGGGATCCCCTTGCGCACCCTGGCCACCGGAGCAGTTCTGACGCGGTCATCAGCGCCGGCCAAGTGGCGAGCCTCGCACATAGGTTGTACGCACACTTTTGCGCAGTTCCCCCCCGCTGCACCAACACGTTGGTCGCCGGCGCACGGCCTTGCGGCGAGGAGCACTTCTACGGAGGGTGAGCGAGGGGACTCGAACCCCCGACCGCCTGGACCACAACCGAATACCCAGGGATTTTCTACGTGGTGGTCAATTGCTGTTTGCAGGGTCTTCTTGGTTTGAGTTGCTCGCACTTTTGCTCAAATTGATGGACAAATTGATGGACGCGCCGCGAGCGAAGGCCGCGTTGACGATCTCAGCCTCGTTCTCTGCCGGCGCGTAGTCGGCGTAGATCAGCGTCGTCTTGAAGTCGCGGTGGCCCATCCACTCCTGGAGGGTGCGCATCGGGACGCCCGCGCCCGCCATCCGCGTCCCGAAGGTATGCCTCAAGTCGTGAAAGCGGATCTCGCGCACGCCGGCGCGCCTGAGCGCCGCCTTGAACCGCTTGAGCAGCAGCGAGCGGTCAATCGGCCTGCCGGTGTGCGGGTGCGCGAACACGAGGTCCTCGTCGGCCTGGTAGTTCGAGGCCTGAAACAGCAGCTCGAGCTCGCGGGCGACGTCGTCGGCCAGCGGAATGCTCCGCGAGGAGCGCTTGGACTTCGGTGTTCCGAACTTGCCGCGGACGAAGTTGCGCCGCACCCGGA
>DATCFW010000438.1:0-13853 GCA_036509295.1 Solirubrobacteraceae bacterium
GACGGTGTACCGGCCCTTTTCCGGCGGCCGGCCACCGACGGTGAAGAGGATCTTCCGTTCGGCGTGCGAGACCTTCGCCACTTGCGGCCGCGCCCACGCCGCCCGGGCGAACCCTCCAGAGAGCGTCGTGGTCGCGCCACCGCGCCGGCCCCCGAGCAAGCAGCGACCGTCGTGTCAGCGACGCATCGAACATGACGAGCGACGCTACCAGGACGATGCACCGGATTTGTGAAACTTATGAGACGGCCGTTGGCGCTAATCTCAATCTCGATCCACCTTTCCGGGACGGATCAGAGGTGCCCCGCCGCTATCGTCCAGGGGACTAGGACGCCGCCCTCTCACGGCGGAAACCCGGGTTCGAATCCCGGTAGCGGTATCCAGAAACCCCTGATTTTGTCGGGGGTTTCAGTCGTTCTGGAGGGTCGTGGGCTAGGTGGGTTAGCCGGGATCGCCCGCGGGGTCTGGGCTCGCGGTGCTTTCCCGGGGCGCCTGCGTCGCTCCGTAGCCTCCGTTCATAGCTGCCGAGCCGGTTACGCGCTTTCCACCCGCCGCACCCAACCGCGGTGGTCGGCCTCCTTCGCATGGCGCGTACGCGAAGGCGACGCCGCCGGTGATCCGTGAGCGGGCGCAGGAGATCACCGAGCTGTTGATGAGCCTGCCGCACACGGTGGACGCCGATCAGCTGGGCGGCTGAGGAGTGCGGGCGCCTGGCGGCGCTGGTGGAGAGCATCGACAACAACATCGCGCAGCACGGCGCGGGCACCGGCCGCGGGCATGCGCCTCGCAAGGTCCTGGACGTACGCGCCAGGTACAGCCGGGAGCTGCGTGCGTGGCTGGAGGCGTTCGGCGGCACGCCCGCCAGCCGCGCGGAGTGGGCCAAGGCGATGGCCGAGGGCGCCAGCTTGGCGGATGACATCGCGCGTCGCCGCCGGGAGCATGCCGGTGCCTGAGCAGATGCTGGCACCGAACAACGACGGCCGAGCGCTCTTGGCCCGCCGGGTGGACGTGGCGCGTGAGCTGCTGCGGCCCCACGCCACCGGCGACAAGAGCTATGAGGCGCGCCTGGCGCGGCGTTCCTGGCGTGTCCTGAGCGACGTAGCGCAAGAGCTGGTGGACGAGCACGATGGCTGCTGATGACAGGCGGGCCACGCTGGAGGCGATCGCGTACGGCAGCGATGCCAGGATCAGCCCATCTGATCGGATTCGGGCGATCGAGCAGCTGTCGCAGTTGCCGGTGGCGCTGTCGGAGGCCGATCAGCTGTCGCCGGAGCAGGTGGCTGACGAGTTGCGCTCGTGGGCGGCGGCGGTGCCTGGCGTGCTGGCGGTTGCGGCCGGGCCTGATGGGGTGGTGGCGCCGGATGAACTGTCCGATGTGCTGGAGGTCATCGAGCTGCAGCAGCAGGTCATCGATGCCCTGGAGGTGCGGTGGCTGAGCGTGAGCGTGCGTTGCAGCGGGTGATGGCGCAGCGGCTGTTGGCGGCCGCGCCGGGGGTGTTGGCGTGAGCTTGTTGGTGCTGCGGCGTCGGTTGGCTGAGCAGCTGGCTGGGTTGCAGCCGTCGTCTGCGCCGGAGCCGGCGAGGGTGGCCGAACCCGGGCGGTGGCCGAGCGGCCTGTGAGCGGGGCTGACGTTGCGCGAGACGATGTGTTGCGTGTGCCTGACGCGATCCGGTTTGAGCGACAGCATGCGTTGGGATGGGCGCGCCGTGATTGGGACGGCCTGGCGCGGCCGTCCCAAGGGCCGCTGCTGTCTCATACCCAGTCCGAACCGTCCGCAGCTGGTGGCAAATGAACACGTATGGCGACGATCCGCGAACTCGAGCGAGGGGTCTGGCTCGACTCGGCGGTCGTACCTGAGTCGTTCCGTCACGACGCGGAAATGTTGTGCCACCTCCTATCGGATTGCGTTGCTGATCTGGTCGTGTCACTGTCGCTGTTTGAGCAGGCCCAAGCCAACCGGCGCGTACAAACGCCGCCGCGTGTCGACGCGAATGAGTGGCAACAGGAGAGCGACCGGCGCCGTGAGCGCGAGGCTGAATTGGAGGCGGCCGCAGGGCTCTCTCGGGGCGACCCGAACTACTGGGAGAAGTCGGAGGAGATTCGCGAACAGGTGCGACGCCAGTTACAGCGCGAGAAGTGGCAGCGCGACGGCGGACCGGAGGCGTATCGGCGTCGACTCGTTTTTATACACGCACGGTCGTTTGTGACGACGCTTGCAGTGTTCCAACGTGCGCTCATAGCGCTTTGCGACTATGGGTTCGAGTCGGGTGTCGCCGGGGGCTTGGAGCGCGCCCGCGATGTGTTCGCGGTAGCTATACCAGGTCTCAAAGGCGTCCGCGACTCCACGGCCCATCTCGAAGACCGCGTGCGTGGGCAGAGGCAGCGTGGGGCCGAGATACGTCCTGCGCCAATCGTGAACTCCTTCATCCACGCTCCGGGGGGTGGGGTAATGGTGACCGAAGCGCTGAACAACAACCGTTATGGCGGGACGATCGCCGACGGCACGTATGCGGAAGTGGAGGTCTCCGACGCGATCACAGAGATCGCCGAGACTGCGGCGCAGGCCTGCTTTGATGCGTTGCCCTGGAGGCCTGGCCACCGGATCCGCGAGCCGAGTACCTAAGAGAGCGGAACTCCCTACACAGCGCGCTACGGTTGACGGAGATAAGACTGCCCTGACTGGTGACGGCCCGGGGCGGCTGCTGGGCACTGCATAGCGCGGAGCGCCCGGGATTCGGAACGACACGACTCCTGAGGAGCAACGCTATGCCTAGAAGTGATCTGACCCTGCAGGACGCCTTGGCGGCGATTGACGCCGAGACAGCCGACATTCGCGGGTTGCAAAAGCACGCCGGGAGGCCGGGAGTAGGTATGCCGGCTCGGGCGCGGATCCCGACACGGTGGCGCACATCGCCGCTGGCGGCAACGTGCAGCGCGGGACCGGCAAGCGCGTGGACAACGCCGGACAGTTCGGCACGAAGAGCGCAGGTCGGACCGTTCAGCCGGGTCGCGGCAACGGCGGCGGCTCGCTCGCAAAGTCGATCCTCGACATCGCGTTTCGTCGCATGGACGGGATGGTCCCGACGATGCAGTCGAAGGCCCTGGCCGAGTCGACTGATACTGCGGGCGGGTTCTTGCTGACCACAGAGCTGGCGGACTCGGTGCTGATGCTGATCAGGAACCGAGCGGCGGTCACGAAGATGCCGATCACGACGGTCGCGCCGCGCCCAAGCAGTACCTGCTGCCTGGGCTGGCGAGCGGCGCGTCGGCGTCGTGGCTGGCGGAGAATGCTGCGATCCCGGCGTCGGCGGAGTCGTTTCAGATCGCCGCCTCGATGATCCCGCGGCCGCTGGCCTCGATGGTCGCGATCTCGAACAGGTTGCTGATGGACGCGACGGCGGATAACCCGCTGGCGGCCGAGTCAGTAGAGCAGGTGATCCGCAACGATGTCGCCGACTTGATGGCGGTCACGATGGACGCTGGCCTCTTGACCGGGTCGGGGACGATCGCCCCGAAGGGCATCCTCAACGTCACCGGGACGACGCCGCTCCCGGGGGGGACGATCGCGGCCAATGGGAGCCAGGTCAGCTACGGACTGCTGACCCAGATCATCGGCGCGTTGCAGCAGCAGTCGATGCCCTTCCACCAGCCCAGGCTGGATTTTCTCCGGCCGGACGCTCACCAGTCTCATGAACCTGACCAACTCGATCGGCGAGCCGCTGCTCGCCGCCGCCGGGCTGCTTACCGTCGATCCGGCTGGGACGACCGGAACGTTGATGGGCTACGGGTTCGCGGTCACGAACGCGATCTCGGTGAACCAGACCTATGGCACCGCGAGCAACGCCAGCACGATCGTTTTTGCCAGTGACTGGTCCGAGTGCTTCGTCGCATCGTGGCAGGACATGGCCATCGCCGCCTCGGCGAGCTACACACCGGACGGCGGGACGACTTGGGTCAGCGCGTACCAATCGCAGCAGACCGTCACGAGGGCAACGTTGTGGGCGGATATGGCGATCCGCCGCCCGGCCGCCTTCGTCGTAGCCGGAGGCATCCTGCCCTGAGCCCGTTGCACCGGGGGTTACTCTCTAAGCGCGAGAGCGTTGGAACGGCAGTGGCGCCGCCCCTCTGAGGGCGGCGTTGCTGTGTCAGGGGCGTGGAGCAGGCTGTGAACATGACCGTGCCATCCCGGGATGACCTACTCAAGGCAATCGCTGCGGCCACTACGGACCAGCACCTCGCCACGGTCGAGGAGGTGGCTCGAGCGCTCGGTTGTTCATCCAGCGCGCTCGGCTCGCTCCTAGCTGCGCTCATCGGCGAAGGGCTTGTGCAGCTCGTTCAGGCTGGGTTCGTGGATCCTGGCCAATACGACAGCGCGGTGCGTCTGACCGAGGAGGGTTACCAGTACGTCGGAAACAATCGCCAACCATGGCGCAGCGGTCTGAGACGCTCCTTCGCAGACGCGCTTCCGCGCCGTGCCCTGAAACGGGCGAGACGCGTGGGACGAGAGCGGCGCGGCGCGCCGATTACGCCGCGCCGCTCTCGGCTTCTCTGTCTTGGGCGCTGCTCTTCAAGATGAACCGACTGGCTCGCTCTCCGATCAGCACAGCGGGCGCGTTCGTGTTGCCAGAGGTGATCGCCGGCATGACCGAGGCATCCGCGACCACGACGCCTTCGAGTCCATTCAGCGCCAGTTTCGGGTCGACCACCGCCTCGGCGTCCGACCCCATCCGCAGCGTGCCGACCTGATGGTGGTAGGTGATAGCCGTGCGTCGCACGTAATCGCGTAGCGCGTCGGCGGTGTCGACATCGGGCCCGGGATAGATCTCGTGCGCGCCCCACTCCTCCGCCAGAGCTGGTGCCATGCCGATCTCTCGGCACTGGCGTACGGACGCCTCCAGCGACAGGAGGTCATCCTCCTGAGCCAGGATGTTGGGGTCGAGCACCAGCGGAGCATCGGGTGCGACCCCCGACAACCGCAGCTTGCCACGACTCTTCGGCCTGATCAGCCCGGCCATCAGCGAGAACCCCGAAGCTGGCCCTCGCATCCAAGCTTCGTACATCGGCACGCTGAAATGGATCGGCTGGGTGTCAGGTGAGGCAAGCTTTTCCTGGCTCCGCCAGAAGAGGTGGGTCTGGGTCACCGACATGCCCGAGGGCACCAATGGCAGTTCGCGATCTGTCGCAAAGATCACTGGGCAGAGCAGATGGTCGTGTAGGTTGGCGCCCACTCCGGGACAATCGGCAACAACGTCGATCCCGAGCGCCGCCAATTCGTCGGCCGGGCCTATGCCGCTGCGCAAAAGAATCTCAGGGGAGCCGATCGTGCCCGCAGCGAGCACCACGAGGTCGGCACGGACGGTGAGCAGTTCGCCGTTGCGCTCATACACGACGCCCACGATGCGCCCACCCTCGACGATGAGCCGATAGACGCGTGCGCCGGTCACCACGTCGAGGTTGGATGAGCCGAGCCGAGGGTGCACGTAGGCGCGGTAGGTGCTCAAGCGCCGGCCGTCACGAATGGTGATCTGCTGTTGCGATACCCCGTCGGTCTCGGCGCCGTTGTAGTCGTGGTTGTGGGGCAGGCCGGTCTGCACAGCCGCGTCGATGATCGCCTGCTGAATGGGGTGCAACTCGTATGCCCCAACCACGTCGAGCAGTCCGTCGCCGCCACGCAGCTCGGACGCCCCGCCGTCGTACTTCTCGATGTCGCGGTACACCGGCAGCACGTCGTCCCACGACCAGCCGTCGGCGCCGGCGTCAGCCCAACCGTCGAAGTCTTCCGGTGTGCCGCGCACCCAAATCATCGCGTTCAGCGCGTGCGACCCTCCGAGAACTTTGCCGCGGGGCCAGTGCAGTCGGCGTCCGAAGGCGTGCGCCTGCGCCACCGTGAAGTATCCCCAGTCGTCTGGGCTGTGCCAAAGCTCACCCATCCGCAGAGGATCGTGGATTGCGGGATTGATGTCGTGGGCTCCGGCCTCCAGCAGGAGCACGTGAGAACCAGCGTCCGCCAGGCGCCTCGTGACGACCGACCCTGCTGAGCCCGCACCGATCACGATCGCGTCGAAGCCTGTCATCAATCCTCTCCTCGGTTGGTTTAACTTCTCCAGCCCACAAGCGTCGCAGACCCCGGGGCTCGCGGTAGGAGATCACGGCGTGCGCGCTTTGTTTCCTGCCGCGACGAGGGCTCGACGAGCCCGTTGGGTCCGACCAGGGCGGTCACACTCCCCTGGGTGACGGCAAGGCTCCCGCTGCTGATGACAGGCATTTCACCACGGCTGACGGCGACGTCTGTACGTTCGAGCGTCTTCATGCGAGTTCCGGGTCTCGGACCGTCGCGAGGTCCTGGCGCAGCAGAATCGGCGCGAAGAAGGCGCAGAGCTCATCAGCCGCGCTCAGCGGCAGCACGTTCGCGACGTATTGGTCAGGTCGCACCACGACCAGAACGCCGGCGCGGTCAATCCCGCGAACCTCGAAGATGTCCTCGCCTGTCCCGTCTGGGCCAGGCCCGGCGGCGTAGATCTTCTCGTAATCGACCAGTCCCAAAGCGCCCGTCTGTGGCAGGAACGCCTTCGGCACATCGCTCAGGTTCACGTTGTCAAAGCGTTGCTGGTAGATGACCTTGACGTCGAAGAATGCGTCGACGTCGGCGGCCTCAGGCGTAAAGGCGACAACGGGTGATTCGGGCGATTGCGCGATCCACGCCGCAAAGTCGGACAGCGGCGATGGTTCGCCCGGAGACGCGGCATCCGCAAAGGCATAGATCCGCCAGCGGGCGTCTGCCCTGGCGTGGTGGCCGAGGTGCACCGGGTTGGTGTCGCAGACGCGCACGACCTCACCGGACTTGAAGCGCTTGCCGATCGGGAAACCGGTGGCGAGCTCTTGGTGGACCGGCTCCGCGGTCAGGATCGACGGCGCGTACTCGGTCATGAAACCAGCGGGGAACTCGAAGGTCTTGAGGTAGAACTTCTCGACCGCGGAGGGGTCCGCGAGTTCCCCGGGTTTGGCCGCCATCAGGCTGGACCACTCCTTGTCGAACTCGATCAACTTCTTGGCCACCGTCTGCCGCTCGGCTGAATATGTGTCGAGCAACGCCTCGGGGGCGCGTCCATCAAGTACGTGACCGAGCTTCCATGCAACGTTGAAGCCGTCCTGCAGGGACACGTTCATGCCCTGACCGGCTTTGGCGCTATGCGTGTGGCAGGCGTCGCCGACGATGAACACGCGAGGGATGCGGCCACCGACGTCTTCGGCGTCCACGTCATCGAACTTATCGGTGAGGCGATGGCCGACCTCGTACACGCTGTGCCAGGCGACCGACTTCACCCCGAGCGTGTACGGGTGCAGAATGTGATTGGCCCGATCGACTATTTCCTGAAGTGAGGTTTGACGCATGGCTCCGTTGTCATCCTCGGCCACCTCGCCAAGGTCGACATACATGCGAAACAGGTGTCCGCCCTCGCGCGGAATGAGCAGGATGCTGCCACCGTCGTGAGACTGGATGGCGCACTTGGTACGGATGTCAGGGAAGTCGGTAACCGCGAGTACATCCATGACGCCCCAGGCATGCATGGCCTGCTCCCCAACGAGCTCGCGTCCGATGCAGTCACGCACCTTGCTTTTGGCGCCGTCGGCACCCACGACGTACTTCGCCCTCACGGTCCGTTCCTCCCCAGCGCGAGGGCCGGTCAGGTAGCGGACGCGGACGGCGACGGGGTGCTCCTCCGCCGCTTCCCTGTCGACCGTCAGGTCGAGGAACTCGATGCCATAGTCGGGCCTGAGGCGGGCGGGAGCGTTGGCCATCGCCTCGGCGAAGTAGTCCTGGATGCGCGCCTGATTGACGATGAGGTGGGGGAACTCGCTGATCCCACCCGGATCGTCAGCGGGCAGTCCGGTGCGAATGATGCGGCTGGGCTGGTCGGCGTCAGGTCCCCAGAACGCCATTGCCGTGATCCGGAAGGCCTCCTCGATGATGCGGTTAGCGAACCCAAACGCTTGGAATGTCTCCACGCTGCGGGCCTGGATCCCGTCGGCCTGACCCAGCTCGAGACGTCCGGCACGCCGTTCAATTAGGTGGGTCGCGACCCTTGGAAACTGAGCCAGCTGCGCCGCAGCTATGTGACCAGCAGGGCCACCGCCGATGATGAGGATGTCGAGCTCACCGGGAAGGTCGTCGGGCCGGCCGATCCCGAGGCCGGCGGCGGGCTCGATTCGGGGGTCGCCCGACACGTAGCCGTGGTGATGGAACTGCACGAAACGCTCCTCAACTCATTCGCACGACATCCAGACCTCGTCAGGTCTAACCGACTGTGTTCTATAATCGAACTGTCCGTTCTAACTACGAACGATCGGATCGTAACAGAGCTCGACGCCGTGACGCAACCACCACATCGCGGCAGGATTAGCAAATGACAGAAACCAGGCAGTCAACGAGCTCACAGACCCTGTCCCGCGGCCTGACCGCGCTTGAGGTGCTCGCCGAGGCAGACAAGCCGCTGACTATCGGTGAGCTGTCGGAGCGACTGCAGCTGCACCGCTCGATCACCTACCGCATCGTGCGCACCCTCGAGGACCACAGACTCGTGGTGAGGAGCCTCACGGGCGAGCTTGAGCTCGGGGCCGGCCTGGCCGGGCTCGCCCGCAACGTCGCGCGCGACCTGCAGTCGGCCGGGCTGCCCGAACTCACCCTCATCGCCAATGAGCTGCGTATGACGGCGTTCATCGCCACTCTAGACAGCGATACGAACGAGGCCGTGACCCTCGCGAGCGTCGAGCCGAGGCACGCTGACGCATTCATCGCCCAGCGCCCGGGCAACAGGCATTCGGTTGACCATGGGGCTCCAGGGCGAGCGATCCGACGCCAGTTGAGAGGAGAAACGCCAGCGCGGGCATATGAGACCAGCCACGATGAGGTCATCCCGGGCCTGTCCTCGGTCGCCGTTCCCCTCGCGGTACCCGGCCAGCATCCAGCCGCAATCGCGGTCGTCTACCTCACCCGGCCAACCAATGTGGATGCGATTGGCGCGCGGCTCGAACAGGCGGCGCAGGCGATCCGCGAAGACCTGATCTGAGATCTTCTAGATCTGGAGACGGTCTTCTGGGCGAGGGTTCTGGGCGGGGTCCCACCTGACAAGTACGTGCTCAGGGTCGCGGTGCGAGGTATTGGCCGGGTATCTCACCACTCTTGTTGGGGCACGAGTCGCATTTGCGGCAGGCGACTGGTGACGCGCTCGGGCGCGACGTGCATCTCCATACGGGCAAGGCGAGCTCCGAGACAGGTGTGCCGTTCCCAGGAGAAAGCGATGTGCTCCTTCGCGTTCTCGCGACGAATCTCAAAGCGCTCGCCGTCGACAAACTGCGTCTGATCGTGGTTGGCCGAGCCAAGAGCGATCAACAGCTTCGCCCCCTCCGAGAGATCCACCCCGCCGATGGTCACGGGTCTGGTCGTGACTCGCCGCCAGGTCGGCACGGAGGAGTCATAGCGCAGCATCTCCTCGACGGCGTTGGGAATCAGGCCCGGGGTCTTTGCACACGGCCTCCCACTGCTCGCGGTGCTCGAGGAGGGCCCGGAAGCCGGCCGCAGAGGCATTGGTGGTGGTTTCGTGGGCGGCCATGAGCGTGTTCATGAAGGTCCAGCACCGCTCGTCGCGGCTGAACACGCCCTCGTTGCCAGGGATCCGCCAGTGCCGGATCAGATCGCCATGAGGTTTTCCCCGGGTGGGTCATCGAGCATCCTTACGACTTGCTGCTCCGCGAGCTTCCAGTATTCCCCCAGCGCTGGCAGCTACCTCGACCTGCTCATGCTCGTCGGGAAGGCCCCAGCCGAAGGTCGCCAACCGCGCGGTCGCCGTCTTGACGTTCTCGACTTCGGACTCAGCGACACCCATGAAGCGGAAGGCGATCCTGGCCGGCACGTCCCACATGAGGTCTCGTACCAGGACTGGCTCGGGGCGACGGCGTTCTTGATCTTCGAGACGCCGATGGCCGAGGTGGGCTCACCCCGGAACACGATGATCGGTCACACGGTGGGTGTCGCCACCGGAGCGCCGTCGCTCTTGCTCTTCGGTTTGTGGAACTCGCCGAGCGTGTACGTGACGGGTATGACCGCCCCACGGATCGGCGCGGTCGCGCTGGCCGTTGCGCTGACTGGCGGTGTGCTGCGGGTGCTGCGCTCGGCGCATCCGCCGGCGGGTGCGACGACGATCATCGTGGCCTCCGGGCTGCTCGCCCGTCCGCATCAACTCCTCGACCTGCTGGTCGGCGTTCTGCTCTTGACCGCCGCTGGGTGGAGCCTGAACCGGCTGTTTGGCGTGCCAGGCCCACTTTGGGGGGCGTCGCGTGAGCCGGGGCTCCGGGCTCGGATCGGATCGGCCCCGCGGTCCTCGACGATCGAAGTCGCTCGGGTCAGAGCGCGGCATCCCGCTCGCGGCACGGCTCGTGACCAAGCTCGACGAGCACCCAGCACCGTGTGGAACCAGGACAACGACCTGGTGCTCGCCCACCCACACGCCGGCCGTCCGCTTGACCACGACCATGGCGGGCTCAGCCAAGGTCAGCCTCCGTACCTCCAGGAATGATCGGCCCACGAGGACGTCCGCACGACAAACCTGGGTTCGGTCATCTCCAGCGGGTCTATATGCACGACCCCGACGCGGACGCGATATTCGGGGCGTTTGTGCCGCCGAAGCAGACCGTGGGGCTACCTCGGTCGCAAGGTCCCGACGAGCCGGCCGGACAGCCTCAAGAAGTCGCGGAAAAAGCCATCACGAGCGACATCACGCGGTGCTCGCGGTCGGATGGATCGGGATGACGTTCGAGTTCCGGTTCGACTTCAGATTGAAGGCGCGGCTCAGCGCGGCTCTGACCTTCTGATCGCTATCCCGCATTCCATGCGTGTACCGGCTCGTCATCGCTCGCCGATCTGTTCACGGTTAGGGGTGCCACCATCGACCGCGAGATCGCCCGACCACGCCTCCACAAAGCGTCCGCCGATCGATCGTCTTGCCCACAACGGCATGTGGTTCGCTTCACCGGCGCTAGCCCGGGCCCTGGGGGCCGACCATGTGAGATCGAGCGTCGCGGCACACACCGGCACTCGACGCCCCCGTCCGTCAGCGCTAGATTCGTCTGTGGATTCCCGTGGAGCGGGCCTCATCATCAAGGGATCGTGCTTTCTGATGGCCAGTGAACCTGATCCGACCCCGGCCGAGCAGGTCGCGCGGCTGTACGAGCAGGCCGAGTCGCAGGCCGCGAAGGCGGGCGAGCGCCTGGTCGGGTCTCAGGGCTTTGCCTCGCTGTTGGGCCAGCTGGCCGAGAACGCGGCGGCCCTGACCAGGCTGACCAACGACGGGATGGACCTCGTGTTGCGCAATCTACGCGTGGCCGGCCGGCGTGATGTCGTCCGCCTGTCACGGCAGCTGGGACGGACCGAGGACAAGCTCGAGCGTGTGCTCCAGGAGCTGGAGCAGGTCCGAGATCAGCTCGCGAAACGCGAGGCGTCGCCGCCACCGACAGCGGCCGGGCGGCGAGCCGCCGCCACGAATCGAGCCGCCCGACCGGCCAAGGCCAACGGATCCGCGGCCAGGCGGCGCAAGCCTGCGTCATGAGCGCGTTGGCGACGCTCGGCCGGCTGCCCCGCGCGACGGTCGCGTTCGCCAATGTGCTGCTGACGACGTCCGACGCTCCGATCGGCCAGACCCCCCGCGAGGTCGTCTGGACCCATCGGAACACGAGTCTCTACCGCTATCGGTCCAGCGATCGTCAGTACGCCGTGCCGATTCTGCTGGTGTTCGCGCTGATCAACCGGCCGGAGATCTTCGACCTCCGCCCTGGCAACTCGTTCGTCGAGTTCCTACTCGCGGAGGGATTCGACGTGTTTCTGGTCGACTGGGGCGAGCCCGACGAGGAGGACTGCGACACGGGCCTGGCGGAGTTTGTGTGCGACGAGTTGCACTGGGCGATCCGGGAAACGCTGCGCTTCGCCGAGCAGGACGAGCTGACACTGCTGGGCTGGTGCATCGGCGGGACCTTGTGCGCGATGTACTGCGCCCTGCATCCGGAAGGAGCGGTGCGCAACGCCGCGCTGCTCACCACGCCGATCGATCCCAGCGGCTCGTTGTACGCGCGCTGGGTCGGCACCGATGAATTCGACGTCGACCTGATCGCCGACAGCTACGGCGCCATTCCCGGTGGCGGCATCGACTCGGCCAACAAGCTCATGAAGCCGATCACGAACTACGTCACCACCTACCGCCGCTTGTTCCAGGCGATCCTGGACGGCAAGGATCCGCGGGAGGCCTACCAGGCGATGGCGAAGTGGGTGGCCGACAATCCGGCTTTCCCGGCGCGCGCCTACCGCGAGTGGATCACGTGGATCTACAAGGAAAACCGTCTCGTCGCCGGACGCCTGGCGCTCCGTGGTCACCGACTCGACCTGTCCGCGATCGAGCAGAACCTGTTGGTCGTCACCGCGGGTGCGGATCACATCGCCCCGCGGGAGGGGACGATCCCGCTGCTGGATCTCGTCGCTAGTGAGGATGTGATGCATCTGGATCGTCCCGGCGGCCACATCGGCCTGATGGCCGGATCGAAGGCTAAGCACGAAATCTGGCCCGAGCTCGCCGACTGGTTGCGCGAACGCTCGGGCCGCTGAGGTAAGGGAGAACCATGTCAGCTACTGACGCAGCCGAGTCGACCGTCCGCCGCCCCCGCCTGCATGGGCGCGTGGCGTTCGTCACCGGGGGATCGCGGGGGATTGGGGCGGCGATCTCGCACAGCCTCGCCTGGCAGGGCGCCACCGTTGCCGCGGGCTATAGCCGCGACCGGGACCGCGCCGAGGAGTTCGCCGCCGAACTGGCCGGCGAAGGTCTCACCAGCAGCGTGCACCAGGGAAACGTCGGATCGGCGGAGGACTGCCGGCGTACGGTGAGCGAGGTCATCGAGCAGCATGGCCGTCTCGACATCCTCGTCAACAATGCGGGCATCACGATCGATAAGACGGTGCTCAAGCTGACCGACGAGGACTGGTACAAGGTGATCGCGGTGAACCTGTCCGGGGCGTTCTTCATGAGCCAGGCCGTTCTGCCGCACATGATCGAACGCGGCTCCGGCCGGATCATCAACATCTCCTCGATCATCGGCGAGACCGGGAACATCGGGCAGGCCAACTACGCCGCCTCCAAATCCGGGCTGTACGGCCTGACCAAGTCACTGGCGCGCGAAGCGGCGTTCCAGTTGGCGCGCGCCGACAAGCTCGATGACGACGGGATCGGCATCACCGTGAACACGGTCGCGCCCGGATACATCGCTACCGAGATGGTCGACTCGGTTCCCGAGAAGGCGATCGAGCGGATCAAATCGCAGATCCCTCTGGGCCGGCTGGGCCGGCCCGACGAGATCGCCCGCGTGGTGCACTTCCTGGCCGCCGACCAGTCCTCCTACATCACCGGCGCGGTGTGGCCCGTCAACGGCGGGATGGACATGTGAACCGACGCCGCTTCAGCGCGACCGGGCCTGCACCGCAGCCAGCAATCGTGGCCAGTGGTCTGAGAGCGACTCGCGGCCCATGAACAGGCCCAGGTGGCCTCCGGGGCTGGTGTCGCGCAGGATGTCGGTCTCGGCGGTGGAGGCGTGGTCAGCCAGCGCGAACACCTGGGAGGCCGGCGTGATGTGATCGGTGGCGCCGCCAAGCAGATTCAGCGGGCAATCGATGCGGCCGAGGTCGACCCGCTGACCGCTGACCTCGAGCGTGCCGGCGATCAGCTCGTTGTCGCGGAACAGGTGCTCGACGATCCACAGATAGAAGGCCCCGGGTATGTCCTGGGTGTGCTTGAACCAGTCCTCGAACTCGCGGTAGCGCT
>DATCFW010000439.1:0-2140 GCA_036509295.1 Solirubrobacteraceae bacterium
ACCTGCGCCCGGTCAAGCCGGTGCCGGCGCTGTATGACGCCAGCCCGCTGCGGCGCGAGATCATCGACGGAACGAACCTGCTGGTCGTGCGCGAGCTCACCGGGGGGATCTACTTCGGGGAGAAGACCCGCACGGCTGACAGCGCGTCGGACGCGTGCGTCTACACGCGCGGGGAGATCGAACGGATCGCCCGGGTCGCGTTCGGCGCCGCGCGCAGTCGCGTGACGAGCGTCGACAAGGCCAACGTGCTGGAGACCAGCCGTCTGTGGCGCGAGGTCATCCGCGAGCTCCACGCTGCCGAGTTCCCCCACATCGAGCTCGAGCATCTGCTCGTCGACAACGCTGCCATGCGGCTGGTGTCGGCGCCCCGTCATTTCGAGGTGATCGTCACCGAGAACATGTTCGGGGACATCCTGTCCGACGAGGCGGCGATGCTGACCGGGTCACTCGGCATGTTGCCCAGCGCGTCGCTGTCCAGCCAGCTCTCGCCGACCCACCCCGACGCCACCCCGGGAGTCTTCGAGCCCGTGCACGGCTCCGCCCCTGACATCGCGGGCACCGGAACCGCCAACCCTCTGGCGATGTTCCTGTCCGCCGCGCTCATGCTCCGCCACGGATTCGCGATGGAGAACGAGGCCGCGGCGGTAGAATCGGCCGTCGACCGTGCGCTGGCCGACGGGCTGCGCACGCCGGATCTGGGGGGCGACGCCACCACCGCGCACGCCACCCGGGCAGTCCTCGATCACCTATAGCGGGACTCGATCCCCACCCACCCGGAAAACCATAAGGAGCAGTCGTGGAACAAGCCGATCTCATCTGGCACAACGGAGAACTCGTTGCCTGGGAGAACGCGCAGGTTCACGTACTGACCCACGGCCTGCACTACGGCACCGGGGTGTTCGAGGGCGAGCGCTGCTATGACACGGCCCACGGCCCGGCGATCTTCCGCCACCGCGACCACCTCAAGCGGCTTCTGGACTCGGCCGAGCTGTACTACATGCCGGTCCCGTACACGCTGGAGGAGCTGCGGACCGCGACCCACGAGCTGATCGCCGCCAACGGCCTCAGCGAGTGCTACATCCGCCCGATCATCTTCCGCGGCTACGGCCAGATGGGGCTCAATCCACTCGACTGCGACGTCTCGGTGTCGATCGCGGCGTGGCCGTGGGGCGCCTATCTCGGTGAGGACTCGGCGCTGCGCGGCGTCCGGGCCAAGGTCTCGAGCTGGCGGCGGATCTCGGCGGACTCGCTCATTCCGCACGCCAAGGCGTCGGGCCAGTACCTCAACAGCGTCCTGGCCAAGGTCGAGTCGGTCAAGGCGGGCTACGAGGAGGCGATCCTGCTCGATGCTCAGGGGTTCGTCTCGGAGGGCACCGGCGAGAACATTTACGTCGTGCGCGACGGCGTCATCATCACCCCGCCGCAGACGGCCGGGATCCTCGACGGCATCAGCCGCAAGTCGATCCTGACGATCGCCGCCGACCTCGGATACGAGGTGGTGGAGCGCAACCTGGCCCGCGCGGAGCTGTACCTGGCCGACGAGGTGTTCCTGTCGGGCACCGCGGCCGAGCTCGTGCCGGTGCGCGAGATCGACGATCACACGATCGGCGAGGGCGTGTCCGGATTGGTGACGCGCGCCGTGCAGTCCGTGTACGTGGACGCGCTGCACGGTCGCGACGAGCGGTACCGCGAGTGGCTCGACGTCGTCAAGGTGCCCTCCCGGACAGCAGCCGCCGGATGACACGCATCGAGCTCTACGACACCACCCTGCGCGATGGCATGCAGGGTGAGGGCATGTCCCTGTCGGCGGGTGAGAAGCTGCGGGTGGCCCATCGGCTCGACGAGCTCGGCGTCGATCTGATCGAGGCCGGGTTCCCCAGCTCCAACCCCAAGGAGCTCGAGCTGTTCGGGTTGCTGGCCGGCGAGACCTTCCAGCACGCCGAGATCGCCGCCTTCGGCATGACCCGCCGGCGCGACACCGCCGCCGACACGGACCCGGCGCTGGGCGTGCTCGCCGACTGCTTCGCGCCGGTGTGCACGCTGGTCGGCAAGACCTGGGCGCTGCACCTTGAGAAGGTCGTCAAGGTCGATCGCGACGAGAACCTGCGGATGATCGCCGACTCCGTCGGGTTCCTGGTCG
>DATCFW010000440.1:0-7358 GCA_036509295.1 Solirubrobacteraceae bacterium
ATCGCCCTGGTGCTGATCGCTGTTCGGTAGTCGTTCCTGCTGCGGACGCCGGTGACGGCGACTGACGCCGCCGTCGGCACGACCGATACGCAGACGGCCTGCCCGACAAAAAAGCTTCTTCGGTTTCAGTGATCCGGACGGGAACTCATGGGCAGTGCAGGAGATCAAAGCTCGCGCCGACAAGCCGCTCATCCCGAGCGATCACACGGGCCTGGGCGAATGGGCCGGACGATAGACGCACTCGCGGTCCATAAAGGGGCCGTCTCGCTTGACGTTCGCCGATCGAGACGCCGCGCGCCTCGCCTTCCATGCTCAACAGAACTCCCTGTGGGCCGGCCGCGAACTACTACCGCCGAGCGAGAGCAGGTCAGTTGGCGGAGTCGTCCTGCGGCTGCCACGGGTTGATCAGCGTCACGCCGCAGCCTTTGAAATCATCGGTGTTGCGGGTGACGACGATGAAACCGTGGATCCGGGCGGTGGCGGCGATCAGGCTGTCAACGGTGTTGCGGGGCGCGGCGGCGTTGGGTCGTCGCCACTCCTCGGCGATGCGGGTTTGCGGACGCATCGCGTTCGCTCATCCATGGGCGTCTAAGACACCCACCTCTATGTGCGCGACGGGGTGACCGGGAGCACGACACATTCGGCCGGCTGAGTCCGCTCGCCGGTCGCGCACTTGATACCGAGGGCCGCTGTAGGCTCGCCTGATGTCCGGTTCTGAGACGCACTCGGTCAAGCGTCACCTCGACGTCGACGCTGATGGCTACGACGTCCAGATCCGGCGCCTGATTCCCCACTACGACGAGATGATCGCCACCGGTGTCGAGCTGCTCACTGCGCTGGCACCGCCCGACGGGCACGTTCTCGACCTCGGCGGCGGGACTGGTGCGCTCTCGTCTGCCGTGCTCGATGCGCTTCCCGGTGTCCGCGTGACGGTTCTCGACGTGGACGCGGACATGCTCGGTGAGGCCCGTCGGCGGCTGGCCCGCTTTGCGGACCGCGTCTCGTTTCAGGAAGGCAGCTTCTTGGACGCGCTGCCGGCCGCAGATGCCGTGGTCGCGTCCTTGGCGCTGCACCACGTCCATGACCTGCAGACTAAGCTAAGACGGCGCTGTACCAGGCGATTTACGCCACGCTGTCAGCCGGCGGGGTGCTGGTCAATCTTGGCGCGGCGGTGACGGAAGGCGCGCGGCTTCGCGGGCTCGGGTTTGACCGTTGGGCGGCTCGGATGGGTGATCACGGCATCACCGACGCGCAGGCGCGCGGCCATTTCGCGGCGTGGTCAGATGAGGACCGGTACTTTCCGCTGGACGCGGAGCTGAGCGCGCTGCGCGAGGCGGGCTTCGATGAGGTCGAGTGCTTCTGGCGGCGGGAGTTGTCCGCGGTCACCTGCGGGTTGCGCGCTAGCTGACCGCCCCCACTGGGTGCGATGACCGGTCCCCGGGACCGCCCGAACCGACGTCCGCCGGACCATCGGATCTGAGACGACACCAAGCCGGGCTTCGTCGCGCTGATTGACCGGCCGGGCGTCCGCCGGTCCCATATGAGACGCCGCCGTGGGGCGAGACCGCTGGGCCCTAAGCGGCCTCCATCGCCTTGCCGACGCCAGCACGCATGTCGTCGGCGTTCATCACCGGCGCGAACGTGATCTGCGCGTCGAAGGCCATGTAAAACGGCTCCGCCGCCGATGGAATCTCACTGGAGTCCGTCATGTCGAAGACGATCAGGGCAGTGCGCATTCCGTCCTCTGAGGTGAAGTACGCAGCCTCCGCATTGAGGGCAGCGAGCGCCTTTCCGATGATGTCCGGCAGGCTTCCGTTCTTGATCGCCTCGTTTCCCGCTGCGGTCGGGATCTTGACCTTCATCAGTGTCCTCATCGTCGGCCTCCGTGGTTGTTCCCTGTTCCGGACTGTGCCGACGCCTCAGCCGCGGTGAGGTGAACCTCGAGGCGAGCGCGCCGTTCGTGTGCATCGCGCAAGTCCGTGCGGCGATCCTATGCGGACGCCAGCGCTCAGGTCAACCCGGCTGCCCCGACCGTGAGCCCCGGCCGGGCAATCCATTAAACCCGCGTTCACGAAGCAGCGGCGACCACGACAACGTGCCGCCATCGCGAGAGGCCTCCTTCCGGCCGATCCCCGCCATGAGCCCGCGACTCTCAAATTCGCGTAACCGCGGCGTAGCGCCGTTACTGCCGTGTATAGGTCGCCGAGTGCAACGACAAAGGTGCCCAGCTTGACCTCTCGTCGAGCGCTATCCGGGCGGCGCCTGGCGACCGCGCTCGTCGCCGTGAGTTGTGCGTCCACGATCGCCGACGGCTCTCGGCGGCGGTCGTCGCTCATTCGCCGGCCAGCAGCGGTACGGTCTGCCCACGTCCGATCAGTATCGCCGGGACCGTCGCCGCCGCCACCGCCACGATCACGCCGGCGGCAGCCGCGAGGGCGGCCACGGCGATCAGTCCGTGCGGCAGCGCTCCCGCGAATGTTCCGGCGGAAACGACACCGAGCGCCGCGCCAAGCACCGAACCGAGCAGGCCGATCCAGAGCGCCTCTGACGCCACGAGCAGGGCCAGGCTGCGGTCGCGCCAGCCGGTTGCCCGGAGCGTCGCAGCCTCGGCGGCGCGCTCGCGAAGGTTGATGTACAGGACGTCGGAAATGCCCGCGCCGGCGAGGACCACGATGACAATCACCGCAGCGGTGTCGGCCGAGCGGACCTGGAGCGTGAGCGCGTTGCCAAGCAGGCTGCCGGTGAGCGCGTCGTGAAAGACGCTGGTGATCGCGAGCAGCACGGTGAGCGCGCCGACGCCGATGGCGAGACTGAACGCGGCCAGCAGGTTGCGGCCCGGCACCCGCGCGAGGTTGATGAGCCCGAGCGAGACGACGCCGCGCGCGTGCCACGCCCGTCCCACGTGGACGACCGGCGGGCGCAGCGCCGCGGCCGGCGCCATCCGGGCGGCCCGGAGGGCAGGCGCGAGGCCGGCGGCGACGGCGAGCACGAGCGCGGCCGGGATCGCGAGCAGAGCATGGCCGGGAGAGGCGTGAAAGCCCAAGGCGGCCGAGACCGGAACGGCGATCGCGGCGCCGAGCAGCCCCGCGGCGAGGCCAACGAGGACGAGCTCGCCGAGGATGACGCCGCACAGGTCGCGGCCTCTCCACCCGAGGCTGGAGAGGGCCCCGAGCTCGCTGCGGCGGGCCTGCACGCCCGCGCTCGCGGCGTTGTAGACGAACACGGCGCACACGACGAGGATGAGCAGGAACAGGAGCGCGCTCTGCTTGTCAAGTGCGGTGAGAATCGCCACCGCGACCCCTTTCTTGACCCAACCCTCGGACAGCTCGAGGGCGGGCAGGGCGCGGCTGGCGGGCAGGTCAACGCGCACCGGAGTCGGCGAAGACCCGACCGTGATGTCCACCTGGAGGCCGGTGGCCTGCTCGATGCGCTGGGCGACGAGACGCACGCGCTCGCGGCTGAGCGGATCCTCGGCGTGCACGCCCGCCACCCGGACTCGGACGACGCTGATCGGATCGGAGGCGTTGCCATTTGGGAAGGCCGTGCGACTGGTGAACGCCGACAGGGAGTTCAGGTCGGTGAGCAGGAGCGGCGGGGCCTGGAGGTAGCCGGAGAGGTTGGAGTCGGGCTCGAGGTCGGCGCCGTGGAGCAGGGCGCGGGTGCGCGCGTCGGCGGGGGCGGCCACGGGCGGGCTGTAGGTCTCCTGCGGCAGCCGACTGAGCGGGCTGAATCCCGGCAGACGAGCCGGATCGAACTTCCCGACCGCCCGCAGGGTCGGCAGCTGGATGGTCGACACGAGCTTGCCGATCCCGACGTGGGGGTGCAACGGCCGGTAGGACGGGAGCTCTGAGTCGATCGGGGCGTCGACGACGCCGGTGCCGGTGTAGTCCGAGCGCCACACCGAGCCCGGAATGCTGACCGGGGTCGGTGCCACCGCGCGCGGGCCGATCCGCCGGTAGCTCGGGGAGCCGCTCGACCAGTAGCTCTGGATCCGGGCGATCTGGTTCTGCGAGATCGCGCTCAGCAGCCCGCGGTAGGCCTCGCTGATGCCGATCGAGCGCTGGGCGATGACCCGTCCGGTCGCGCCGTGGGATATCTGCCGGTCGAGCTGGGTCAGCGTCGGGCTGTGGACCATCGCGCCGGCGGCGCGGCCTGAGACTCGGGTGACGGTAATCCGATCGCTGTCGTCCAGATACGGCCGGGTGGAGACGAGCACCGGCACGTCGATGGTGGCCGCGCCATACGCGCTGCCGGCGGTCGGCTTGTCGCTTCCGTGCAGGTAGCGCCCGCCGACCACCGCGGTGTTCACGCCGTCCAGCTTCGCCTCGGCAGCCGGGTCGATCGCCGCGAGCAGGAACGGGAACGTCCAGGTGGCGAACAGGCCGACTCGTCCGTGGCGGAAGCCGCTGCCCTGCCAGCCGATGCCGTCGAATCCGGTCTGCGCCGAATAGCAGACGACGATTCCGCGTTCGGAGCTGTTGAACGTGCTGGCGGCCGTCCCGTCACGCCGGACGGTGCGGGGGCAGACGAGGGCGTGACGGCCGGAGGCGAGCTGTTCGATATCACCGCTGTAGGGCGGCTGGACCTGCCCGTTCGGGCTGACGATCGGCTTCTGGGTGACATACACGTAGCCAGGCTGGTCGACGACATGGACCAACCCGCGATCGGTCGTGCGCTCGACGCGCACTGCGAACAGCTGGGTGGCCGCACCCGTCAGGTCATGGGTGAGATCGAGGGTGAACGCGACCGGCTCCAGGACGTAGCCGATCATCGCGATCGGGGCCGCGACCGCAACGCCGCGCAGGTGGGCGATTCGCTGGTACTGGCTCATCGTGATGCCGCCGAAGATGCCCGAGAGGAAGTTGTCGCGGACCAGGCCCTCGGACCGCTCGACCGCGGTCTCCGTCCCGCGCGGCCGGACGAGGATGTCGTAAGAGCCGCGAAAATTGTGCGCGATCGTGCCGCGGACGACGAGCCGCTGTGAGTCAGAGGTGCCGGTGAACACCGCGAACGCGCCGGTCGCGACGAGCAGGCCGAGCAGCAGGGCAAGGCTGCGGCCCCCGCGATGCCGGACGGTCGCAACGATCACCCGGGACACGGGGGTGGCCCTACTCGCCGGGCGGCCGCCGCATGGCGGCTGCGATCGCGGCCGGCAGGTCGGCGCAGGTGGCGACGTCGATGTCAGCCACGACGCGGCCGTCGCGCAGCGCGACCACACGGTCACAGCGCTCGGCCACCCCGAGGTCGTGAGTGGCGATCACGACCGTCACGCCATCCCGCGCGCGCAGCCCGACGAGCAGTTCGATGATCTCCGCTCCGGTCACCGAGTCGAGGTTCCCGGTCGGCTCGTCGGCCAGGACGAGCGCAGGCGCGTTGATCAATGCTCGGGCGATCGCCACCCGCTGCTGCTGCCCGCCCGACAGGCGCGACGGCAGCGAGCGCGCGCGACCCTCCAGTCCGACGGCCGTCAGCAGCTCGAGCGAGCGGGCTCGCTTATCGAAAGCGGTCTTGACCGGCAACACGGGGGCGATCACGTTGTCGGCGACACTCAGCGCCGGCAGCAGATGGAACCCCTGGAAGACGAAACCGAGTCGCCGCCGGTGATCGGCCAACTCTCTGCGCGACAGGTCCCTGAGATCCTGCCCGTCAACAACGACCCGCCCCTCGTCGGGGACCTCGAGCGCCCCGATGACGTGCAGCAACGTCGACTTGCCCGATCCCGACGGGCCGGTAATCGCGACGACCGAACCGCGCGCGATGCTGAGGTCGACCCCGGCCAGCGCGACCAGCGACCGGCCGCCGTCCAGTGCGTAGCAGCGCCGGACACCCCCCAGCGACACAGCCACCTCCCCATCACTGTCCGAGTCCAGCGCAGGATTGTTCATCCGCACTCCTCCAAATGCGTTCCTCAGCAGTGCGCGGTCCCAGCGTCAGGTCGCGACGACCATTGAGCGCATCCTAACCGGACAAGCGTGGACCGCTGCCCCGCCGGGCTAGACGATGGTTCCGGTCTCGTTATCGACCGTCACTTGGGCGAATCCGTCAGGGGTGCGAGCGGTCTGCCCCGATTAGAGTCGCCGCTGTGAGCGAGCCGGCGCTGGCGCGTTCGGACACGGCCGCGGTGTCGATCGCCTACCTGGATGCCTACCCCGAGGGGTTTGAGTTCGACGTCAAAGCGATCACTGTCGTCGCACAGCACGAGTTTGGCCGCGACGGGGAAAGGTTTGGCCCCGACAGCTTCGGTCGGCATTGGCCCATGGTCAGCGAGAGGCGCGACGCGATCCCTCCACAGCTACTGAGAATCGGCGTGCGGTTCGCGGATGGGCGCAAAGCGACGAACATCACCGGTCGCACCGGATGACCGACCGGCTCATTGTTCGCGCGACCGACGCCGAAGCTGATCCGCCCGACGATCTCGTCCATGATGCTTGCGACGTCGATCAGGTCGTTGGCGTAGATGTTCGTCTTTACGGCCTTGTTGCCGCAGCTGATGTCATAGCCCACCCCGGACGGGCGGGATGTAGTCGCGGTACGCCACAACACCGCCGATCGGCTGGGAGTAACCGACGTGGCCATCGGCGCAGATCGCAGCCGCGGCGGCGTCGCCAGCCTCGGCACAGCGCTGAAGCTGCTCCACGGCACGCTGGTCAACGGTGCCTCGGACCTCAATCGGCGTGTTCATCCCATAGCCCTCCGTTCAGTTGCTTGCTCCCGCGCTTGCCGGATCGCCAGCGTCGTCGAACGCGCTGAGCACGAACTCAGATCGAGCGATGTGTCGGCGCGCCAGTGTCAGCGATGCAGTCAGTGCGGTTGGTACCAGTCGATCTCGGCGGGGAAGCCGAAGTGGTCGTAGAAGCTGATGTCATCGCTGGTGAAGTCGATGATCGGCACTGCCGACCCGATGCCGCTCGTGGGGACCAACTCGATCGTGTCGCGGGAGCTCGCGGACCGGCCGACCGTGACCACTTGGGAACGGACGAACATGATCCAGCGCCCATCACGGGAGAAGCGCGGCGCTTCGTCGGAGAGATCACGGAGTGGTGGCCGCGTCAGTCGCCGAACGATGCGGGCGGCGCGGTCGCCACCAGCGCGCTCCCCGTTTCCGTCTCTCGGGTCAGGACCGGCCGCGGCGATCAGCTCCTGGCCGCACCAGCTGCGCAGATCGTCGAACAGCAGTATGGCCGACAGCCTGAACAGGCGTGCCGCCGGCGGCAGGCACGGCGTCGAGCGTCCAGCCATCAGCTGCCCGCGAAGCCGAGCACCGGGTCGCGGGGAAGTACAGCAGCCAGCGCCCGTCGGCCGTCCAGCCGGCGAAGGTGAAGTAGCGCCCGGGCGGGCGCAGCGCCACGACCCCGGTA
>DATCFW010000441.1:0-8649 GCA_036509295.1 Solirubrobacteraceae bacterium
CGCCGTGAACCTTCACCCGGAGACGTTTCACCCGGAGTGGAACTACAGCATCAAACCACGATGTTATTTATGAACAGCCCCTAAGGGCTCGCGTGCCCTAACGGCGCGCAGAAACAACACGCCGCGCGAGCGGCGTCACCAAACAGCGTCAGCGCGGGGAGGTGACCGCGCGCAACGCCGGCGGGCGGCCGTTCTCGAGCACGATCAGCGCCGCCCGCGGCGGTCCGCAGGTGGCGATCTTGGCCCGCAGGCGGACACCGAAGGTGTTCCACGGGCGCACGAAGCTGCGGGCGGTCTCGGGATCCTGACCGTCGGCAGCCATCGCAATCGCCGCGGCGAAGCCCGTCCGTCCGCTCTCGGCGTCGGCCGGGACGAGCAACTCGCCGACCGGCTTGTCGATCGCCAGCTCCTCGGTCATCGCCAGCAGCGCCTGGGCCTCGCGGGACATCGCCTGGACGAGCAGCGCCGAGTCGACGACCAGGAATGCGTCCCGGGCCGATGGGACCGCGTCCTCGCGAGCCTCGAGCAGCAGGCCCAGCCCGCAGGAGTTGCAGACGCGCGCGGTCGGCGCCGGGGGGGTGCCGTTCGGAGAGGGAGCGGCGCAGTGCCCGCAGAACCAGAGCCAATCGGCTGCGGTGTCAAGCCCACCTTCTACGAGTTTGAGTGCAGGTCTCTGATTCATGGACGAACTGGCTGGGACGGTGAATCCATTCCCCGATGCTCCCTCCCTGTGAGGAAGTCTATGTCAGGGATCGGTGCAACGCAAGGATTCTTGATCGGTTCTTCGATTCGGTGGACCAACGTCACAGACGGAGAGGGGGGGATTCGAACCCCCGAACGAGGTTAACCCCCGTTACGCGATTTCCAGTCGCGCCCGTTCAGCCGCTCCGGCACCTCTCCTGGATCTGGGCAAGCCTATCGAGCTAAGGGTTCGCGTCAGAATGCCGTCACTAATTCTGACGCGAACCCTAAACCTGCCAGCTCCCGTCGCGCAGCAGCGGAACCGTCTCCCCGCTGCGCAGGACCCCGGTGACCGCGACCTCGTCGGCGCCGATCATGAAATCGGTATGCACGAAGCTCTCGTTTGCGCGGGGATAGTCCCCGGGATCGTCGATCGCCATCCGGTACGCCTGGCCCAGCGCGATGTGGCTGGCGGCGTTCTCGTCCAGCAGCGTGTCGAAGAAGACCGTGTCCAGCGGCCCGATCCGGCCCTCGCGATCAACCAGCGCCATCTCGCCCAGCCGCGCGGCGCCATCGTCGGTGGCGATGATCCCGCGGACCACCTCGGCGCCCTGCTCGGCGTCGACCTGCACCGCACGACCACCCTCGAAGCGGACCTCCAGGCCGGTGACGGTGGTGCCGGAGGTGAACAGCGGCTTGGTGGACCGGACCACTCCGTCGACCCGCTCGGGATCGGGCGTGGTGAACACCTCCTCGGTGGGGATGTTGGGCTGGTGCTCGATTCCACCGACGGTGTTGAACTTGGCGGCCACCCACTTGCTCGACGGCAGCAGCCCGATCGTCAGGTCGGTGCCGGGGCCCTCGAACCGGACGCTGTCCAGCGCCATCTCGGTGAGCGCCCGGCTCACGCGCAGGAGCTGGGCGAGGCGCTCCTCCCAGGCGGCGATCGGGTCCGGCTCATCCAGCCGGCAGATGTGCGCGATCTCGCCCCATAGGCGCTCGAGCGCGGCGGCCGGCTCCAGCCGCGGATGGACAAGGGCGGCCCAGCCCGCCGTCGGGCACGGCACGATCGTCCAGTTCGTAGTGGCGTCATTGAGGACCTGCATCGACTCGCGCACGCGCGGGAGCATGTCGAGGCTGAGCAGCTCGGGGTCGACGTCGTCCAGGGCGCGCGGCGCCACCGGGCCCGACAACGAGATCCGGGCCGCGCGCTCGTCCCCGAGCGCCAGCACGCGTGCGCCCAGCCACGGCGGCACGTAGCCGAGCGAATCCCGGCTCGCGTGGAGCGCCCGGGCGCGCTTGAGATAGACGTCGTGGACCGTCAAGTCCACGAACTTGGCTCCGCCGGCGTACGCCGCCTCGGCGATCGCCCGGGCCATCGTCTCCTTGCCGGGCTCGGAGGCGAGCGCGACGATCTGTCCGGGCTGGACGTTGGCGCCCTGACGGACGGCAAGCTGCGCGAGCGCCGCGGTGTAGGTATCGGAATCTGTCATCAGCATCATTCCCTTGTCGTGAGTCGAGCGTTGGGACGCGCGTCCTTACCTTGCCCCGTCGCTGGGGAGCAGAATCCCGGGATTGAGGATGCCGGCGGGATCGAGGGTGCGCTTCACCGCGTGCAGCAGCGACACGCCCAGCGGTCCGATTTCCTGCGCGTAGGGGCCGCGGTGATCGGCGCCGACCCCGTGGTGATGGGTGATCGAGCCCCCGGCAGCGAGGATCGCCGCGCCGGCGGCGGCCTTGGCGGCGCGCCATTGCGCCACCGGATCCTCGAGCTGGGCGCAGGCGACGGTGAAGTACAGCGACGCGCCGGCCGGATAGACGTGCGAGATGTGGCAGAGGATCGCCGGCGGGGACCCCTGAGCCGTCAGCGACTCGCCCAGCGCGCCGGTGATCGCGGCGTACAGGCCGGGCAGCGCCGACCAGAACGCCACCGTCTCCAGCGTCTCGACCAGCGCGCCGGCGTCGAGCAGCGCGTCGCGCATGTACGGCGCCCGGTAGCGCCCAGCCTCCCAGGCCTCGCCGGCGCCGGGCTCCAGCTCACCGTCGGCCGCGCGCAGCAGCTCGGCGGTGGCGCTGCGGCGACGGTCCACCTCAGTGGCCTCGCCCTCCCAGCCGAGGATCGCCAGACACCCGTGGTTGGGCGGGCCCCCGCCGCGGGTCGTGTCGCCGTTGGCGGTCAGCTGGTGCGGGCGGGCGAGGTTGAGCGCCGTCTCGGCCTCGTCGGACAGCCGCAGCACCGTCGCCGCCGGGCCGTCCTGGGCGAGGCGGCGCAGGACCGCCGCTCCGCGGGCGAAGTCCGGCAGCCGCCAGCCCTCGTACACGCGCCGGTCGGGCGCCGGGGTGACGGTCACCGTCAGTTCGGTGATCACGCCGAGGGTGCCTTCGGAGCCGAGCACGAGCTGGCGGAGGTCGGGCCCGGCGGCCGACTTCGGCGCGCGTCCGAGCGTGAGCGTCCCGGCCGGAGTGGCCAGCCGCAGTGCCAGCACGCGATCGTCGAAGCGGCCGTATCCGGCCGACGCCTGGCCGCTGGACCGGGCGGCGGCGAACCCGCCGAGCGTCGCGTACTCGAAGGACTGCGGGAAGTGGCCGAGGGTGTAACCGAGCGCCGCCAGCAGCGCCTCGGCCTCGGGCCCGCGCAGCCCGGGCTCGAGCACCGCCAGCCGTGACTCATCGTCGAGCGCGACGAGCGCGTTCAGGCGCCGCGTGTCGAGCGCCACCAGGCCGGCGAAGCCACCGGTCTCCGGGGTGAGGCCGCCGACCACCGAGGTGCCGCCGCCGAACGGCACCACGGCGACGCCGCGCCTGCTGCACAGCTCGAGCACGGCGAGGATCTCATCGTGCGAGCCCGGGGTGAGCACCGCGTCGGGCGCGGTGACCGGACCGGCCGCGCGCAGCTGCAGCAGATCGATCGTGGACTTCCCGCGCGCATGTCGCGCGCGCGAGTCGTGGTCTGAGTGAACGTGATCGGCGCCGAGGGTGGCGCGCAGCTCGTCCTGCGCCGCGGCGGCCAGCCGGGGGGGCACGAGCTCGAGGTCAGTCGCGGCGGGCGGCGGCGTGGCGCCGGGCCGGACGCCGAGCGTGTCGCGCAACAGGTCGCGCAGGGTATCGGGCAGCGCCGACGCCTGGGCCGGATCTCCCCAGCCTGACCACGAGATCTCCTCGCGGGGAGCGGACGGGCGCGCCAGAACCATCGGCCCAGACCGTATCCGCTGGGGGGCAGTGGCGTATCCGCTCGTGGCCCGGCAGGTCAGGGACGGCTTCGCCACTGCGGGATCGCCAGCGCGATCAGCCGCAGCCGCTTCTCGAGCGGACGGTGGTCGCCGAGCGCGAGTCGGAGTCCGGACTGGTCCTGGCGGCCTGAGCGCCCTTCGCATAACGCATCCGCAAGCGGGTAGCGTTTCCGTTACCCGCCGCGTACGCTCACGCATTACGCCGGAAAGCCAGTTCAGGGAGAGACATATGCGCGAAGGCCTGATGATGGACGACTATCCGCTCTCGTTGACGACGGTCGTGGAGCGGGCGGAGCGATTCAGCGCTGACCGCGAGGTCGTCTTCCGGCGCCCGGACGGGTCGGTGGGCCGGACGACGTTCGGGGCGTGCGCCGGCCGCGCCCGCCGCCTCGGGACGGCGCTGCGCGAACTCGGGATCGAGCCCGGCGACCCGGTGGCGACGCTGCTGTGGAACCAGCCCGAGCACCTTGAGCTTTACTTCGCGCTGCCGGCGATGGGGGCCGTGCTGCACACGCTGAACCCACGGCTGCATCCTGACGAACTGAGCTTCATCGTCAACGACGCTGAGGACCGCGCGATCGTCGTCGACGAGTCGTTGCTCGAGGTGTTCGAGGCCTTCCACGGCGCCCGCGACTTCGCGCACGTGATCGTCGTGTCGCAGTCAGACGCCGCCGTGCCCGCGGGCTACCTCCACTACGAGTCCCTGGTGATCGATGCCGAGCCGATGGAGTGGCCGGCGGCGGACGAGCGCCGGGCGGCCGCCATGTGTTACACGTCGGGCACGACCGGCCGGCCCAAGGGGGTTGTCTACTCCCACCGGTCGCTCGTCCTGCACTCCCTGGTGGCGGCGCTGCCCGATGTCAAGGACATCTCGGTGCGCGACACGCTGCTGCCGGTGGTGCCGATGTTCCACGCCAACGCGTGGGGGCTCATCTACACCGCGGCGCTCGTCGGCGCCGGGCTGGTGCTGCCCGGTCCCCGACTGGACGCCGAGAGCGTGCTCGAGCTGCTCGCCCAGGAGGGCGTCACCGTCACCGCCGGCGTGCCGACGGTGTGGATGGCGGTGCTCCAGGCGCTCAACGCCGAGCCCGACCGCTGGGATCTGAACGCGCTGCGGATGCTGCTGGTCGGCGGCTCGGCGGTCCCGCGCAGCATGCTGGTGGGCTTCGATCGCCACGACCTGACGATCATCCAGGCGTGGGGCATGACCGAGACCTCCCCGCTGGGGAGCATCTGCCGGCTGCCGCTCGACCTCGACGATGCTTCGGCGGACGAGCAGTACGACTATCGCGCCCGGCAGGGGCGGCCGTCGCCGTTCGTCGAGATCCGCGCCCGGCGCGACGACGGCGAGCTGATCCCCTGGGACGACGAGTCGATGGGCGAGCTCGAGGTCCGCGGGCCGTGGGTCGCGCGCGCCTACCATGGCGGCGCGGGCGCCGAGAAGTTCACCGACGACGGTTGGTTTGCGACCGGAGACGTCGTCAAGATCGATGGTCGCGGGAACCTGCGCATCTGCGACCGCTCCAAGGATCTCGTCAAGTCCGGCGGAGAGTGGATCTCCTCGGTTGACCTGGAGAACCTGCTGATGGCGCATGAGGCTGTCTCCGAGGCCGCCGTGATCGCGGTTCCCGACGAGCGCTGGGGGGAACGGCCGCTCGCCGTGGTGGTGCTGCGCGAGGAGGGGGCGGCCGACGCCGACGACCTGCGGGAGCACCTCGGCCGCGAGTACGCGAAGTGGCAGATCCCGGACCGCTTCGAGTTCGTCGAGGAGATCCCGCGGACCGCGACCGGCAAATTCAAGAAGACGGCGCTGCGCGAGATGTTCGTCGGCGCTCAGGTCTGATGGCTCGCCAAGCAGAGCCGCGCCGAGCCGCCCCGGTCCGCGGCCCGGCTTCAGCTGACGGTCAGCTGACCGTCAGCTCCTCCAGCTGGGGCATCGGCGTGACCTTCGGCGTGCCCGTGGGCACCGGCACGGCCGGCAGCCCCTTCGCCGCCAGGATGCGGATTCGGGCCAGGCGGGCCCGGACGCGGGGGAACCGCAGGACATCGGTGGTGCGCTGCCCGCCGCCGTTCACGGTCCTCACGGTCCGCCAGGTGTGTCCGTTGGCTGACACCTGGAGCTCGTAGCGCGAGGCGCGCAGCGTCCTCACCGGCCCCGGCTTGGGCGGCACGTTGGGCTTGGGACCGGCGGACGGGTATTGACGGCCCCAGACGACAGTGGCCCGATCGACGGTCCGCTCGCGGGGACTCGTCGGCGCCGTGAGGGTCGCCGGCAGCGAGACGGGCTCCCAGTCGGTGGCGTCGCTGCCGTCGACGGCAGCGAGGGCCGGAGCTCCCGGCTGGGCGCTCGACGCCGTGACCCGCCCGCAGCGGACGGCATCTGTGGTGGTCTTGAGGTCGGGTCGGGCCGTCGCGATGTGCAGCGGGTGACCGGTCGAGACGGTGCGGCCGCCCGCGGGCGTGCTCACCGGCAGCGGCGGCCCGCTGGTCAGGGTGATCGTGGTGGTGCGCGCGCCGATCGAGACATCGAACGTTCGCCCCCGCCAGCTGAGGTCATGGAGCACGACGCCGGCGAGCTGGCTCGTCAGGCTGGGCGCGAAGTGGACGGCGTTGGCGTCCCACCGCATCCCGGAATAGCCGTAGAGGAACTCCTGCAGGAACCCGCCGATCCCGGTCATGAACGTGAACGCACCACCGGTCCGGGTCTCGGAGAACTGGTCAAAGACGTCGCGGATGAACGGCTGATAGCTGCGCTCGGTGTAGACGAAGCTCGAGCAGCCGGGCGTCCCCAGATGGGATGTGTCGATCTCGTTGACGGCGTCGCTCATCGAGGGGCCGCCGGGATCCGTCCGCGGCACGTAGAAGTTGATGTCGCTCTGGGCCACGGCCGCCGGCATCGGATACAGCCACGGGTATTGCAGCAGCGTCACGTCGGCCTGCTTGACGAGCTGGCGCCGGTATCCCGAGAACTCGGGGTGGACCAGTTGCCCGCCGAGGGTCGCCGTCGGGACCTTGAGGCCGGCGGCGATCGCCGGCCAGTTGGACGGCACCGGCTGGCCGAGGACCCGGGCGGCCGCGATCGCGTCCTGCAGCGTCGTCTTGGCGCCGACTTCGGTGAAGGCCTCCTCGTTGACGTTCGGGTTCTCCTCGTCGGGGCCGGTGACCGCGTTGATCTCATAGCCACCGCCGGCCGCGCGGGTCGCCCGCCCGGCCCAGAACGCGGCGGCGCCCGAGATGACCGGCCAGCCTCGGGTGGACAGCCAGTTGCGGTCGCCGGTGACGAGGTAGTACTGCCACTGCGCGAGCGCGATGTCGGCGGTGATGTGCTGCTCGAACAGACCCTCGCTGTTGACCGAGATCGGCGGCGGGATCTGCTCGGTGCCGTCCAGGGCGCTCTCCCACGGGAAGCGCGCGCCCTGACCGCCGGTGGCGGCGGCGTGCTGCTGCGCCTCGGTGAGGCGATCGAAGCGGTAGGCCTCCATGGCGGCCGCGAGATCCGGGTGCTGGGCGAGCAGCGTCGGATACATCCAGGTCTCCGCGTCCCAGAAGATGTGACCGTCGTAGCCGTTGGAGGACAGTCCGGCGGGCGACACGCTCCAGTCGACCCCGGCGCGGGTGCTCGACCACAGGTAGAACTCGCTGGCGTTGACATCGGTGGCCAGGGTGCGATCGCCGTGGACATCGATCCTGCCCCGCCACATCGCGGCCCAGGCCCCATTGTTCGCGGCCACCGCGGCGCCATAGCCGCCTGCCGCCGCGGTGGCAGCCTCGGCCTGGGCGGCGGTCACCGGGTCGGCGACGTCCTGGGAGTCGTCGATACCGACGTACTTGGTGATCGTGTACGACTGCCCGGAGCTGACCGGGAACGTGATCTGCTGACCGATGCTCTGGTCGACGTCGTCGACCTCGGTCGGCGTCGCCGTGATGTTGGGGCTGGTGGCCAGCTGGCTGGCGATCGCCGCCTCGATTCCGGTTCCCTGGGTCGTGACGGCGACGAAGTCCTGGTGCTGGGCGGCGCTGAAGCCGCTGGCGGTCTCGTCGGTGAGCGTCGCCGGGGCGCCGTCGATCTCGTCGGTCACGGTGGCGTCGCCGGTCCACTCCGGCGTCACCGTCAGCTGGACCAGCCCGACGTGCTCGTCGGCCCGGTCGGTGAGCAGCTGGTAGGTCAGTTTGGCGGCGTGACCGTCGGACGCCGTCCAGGTGGCGGAGGTGGTGACGATGCCGGTGTGCAGATCGATCGACTGCCGCCAGCCGGAGGTGGTGCCCTGCGTCGTCGAGAAGACCTGGGTGCCGTCGCCGAACAGCAGCGTTGACCACGTCGGAATGTTGGCCCGCTGCTGGACGGAGTCTGAGATCGTCTTGGGGGCGCTGGGCTTGGCATAAAACCCGGCCAGCTCTGACTGCGCGGGCACGGTGCCGCCGGCGTAGCCCTGGCCAGCCGCCGGCACGCGGACGCCGAGGAACCCGTTGCCGGTGAAGGTGGGGGCGTAGCGGGCGGCCGTTGCGTGACTGTGTGCGGTCAGCACGTAGCTGCCCTGGGCGCTCGCCGTCGACGCCGCCAGCGCCATCACTGCTGCCACCGTGACCGCGACATAGGTCAACCGCACGTATCTCATCCCGTACCTCCCTCTTTCCGCAGGCAGACCAAACCTACCCGCCGGATTGGGGCCGCAAACCCAGGTCAATCTCGTCATAAAGGTGCCGAAAGCCGCCTCAAAACGATGGAGGTTTGGCGGGC
>DATCFW010000442.1:0-19041 GCA_036509295.1 Solirubrobacteraceae bacterium
CACCGTCCCCAGCACGTACATGCAGTCCAAACTCGACTTCCATGCCGTCGCCCTGGCCTTCGATGCCGCACCACCCTCGGCACGATCGCCTCTCACCGCTCGGGCCAGCTGCGCGAGCCGAGCACCCGCCGGACGGCGAAGATCATCGCCGCGGTCGCGCTGATCGGCACGCCGGTCGGCGTCATCGCCAATGGGTTCGTCTCCGGTGCCGCGTTCGGCATCCTGCTCGCCATCGGCGCGGCTGTCGCCGGCGTCCCGGTGCTGTCCGCGCTGGGCGCGGCGCAGGCCCAGTCGGTGGTGATCGCCGCCACCGGGACGATCGGGTACCTCATCCACGGCTCCATCGACTGGCCGCTCGCTGCCGTCGTCGGGCTCCCCGAGCTCGCCGGGGTCCTCGCCGGACACCGTCTCGCCCACGCTGTCCCGGCACGGTGGCTCACCTATGCGCTCGGCCTCGCGCTGATCGCTCTGGCGCCGTGGCTCGTGCTGCACGGTTGACCGTCGCGACTCAGGGTGCGGCCGCGAAGCGCACGGTGACGGCGAGGCCGCCGGTCGGGCGGGGCTGCACGGTCAGGACGGCACCGTGGGCCTCGGCGATCGCCCGCACGATCGACAGGCCCAGACCGTGATGGCCAAGGGCGTCGCCGGCGCGGCCTCGATCCAGCCGCTGGAACGGCTCGAGCAGACGGCCGATCTCCGCGGCGGGAATCGGCTCGCCGCCGTTGAGCACCGTGAGCACGGTGCCCCCCGCGTCGGCCCCGGTCCGGACCTCCACGTCGCCACCGGTGACGTTGTGGTCCACCGCGTTGTCGATGAGGTTGGCGATCAGCCGGCGGATGAGAACCGGGTCTCCGATCGTCGGGCTGGGGTCGAGCGCGGCGTTCACCGTCAGGCGCAGGCGCTCGATGTCCGCATGGTGGGCGTCCAGCGCCGGCCGGGCGAGGCCGGCCAGGTCCACCACGTCGCGCTGCTCGAGCCCGCGCTCGCTGCTGGCCAGCGTCAGCAGGCCCTCGAGCAGGCGCTCCTGGTCGGCCCCGGCGGCGAGCAGCTCCTGGCAGGTGGCCCGCAGCGTCTCCACGGTGGCGTCGGGATCGGCGAGCGCCACCTGGAGCAACGTCCGCTCCACCGTCAACGGAGTGCGCAGCTCGTGGGAGGCGTTGGCGACGAACCGGCGCTGGGCCTCGAACGATGCCTGCAGCCGGGACAGCAGGTCGTCGAGCGTTGCGCCGAGGCGCTTGAACTCGTCATCGGGCCCGGTGAGGGCCAGCCGCTCGTGCAGGTTTCCCGCCGAGATGGTGCGGGCCGTCGCGGTGATCGCCCGTACCGGCCGCAGCACGCGCCCGGCGGCGAACCAGCCAATCAGCGCCGAGCCGAGCGTTGTCAGCGCCAACGCCAGCCACGACACCGCGAGCAGCCGCCCGAGATCGGCGTTGCGCTGACGGACCGCGACCGCATGCGGCGCCGGCACGAGGCGGATCGCCGGCTGACCCCCGGGTGTGACGAAGCCGACCTGTCGCACGGCCTGCGCATGCTGGGGGAACGCCACCGCGACGGTGGAGGAGCCGTTCGCGACCAGCAAGGTGAGCGTCAGCAGCACGGTGCCGAGCAGCATGGTGAGGCCGCCGTAGAGCAGCGTCAGCCGCAGCCGGGCGGTGCGCGGCGGCAGCTGCCACCACGCACTCGGCACGAGCCGGCGGGCGCGACCGGCCGCCGGCGGCTCAGATTCGGTAGCCACCGTCGCGAATCGTCTCGATGAGACCCGGCTCGCCGAGCTTGGCGCGCAGCCGTCCGATCGTCGTCTTGACGGTGTGGGTGAACGGGTTGGCCGCCTCGTCCCACACGCGCGCGAGCAGCTCCTCGGCGGGCACGACCCGCCCGTCGGCGGCGAGCAGATACTCGAGCACGCCGAACTCCTTGGGCGTCAGCGTCAGCCGATCCGCGCCGCGGGATGCCACGCGCCGTGCCGGATCGAGCACGAGGTCGCCATGTGCGAGCGTGGGCGGCAGGGGAGGGTTGGAGCGCCGCGCCAGCGCCCGGATGCGCGCGACCAGCTCGCTGAAGTCAAACGGCTTGGGGAGGTAGTCGTCGGCCCCGAGCCCAAGTCCCTCGACGCGGTCGCGGATCGTGGTGGCGGCGGTGAGCATGAGCACTCGCGTCGAACTGTGGGCGGCGACCAGCTCCCGGCACACCTGATCGCCGTGCACCGCCGGGAGATCGCGATCGAGCACCACGACGTCGTAGCCGTTCACGGCGGCGTGGGCGAGCGCGTCACGACCGTCGTAGGCGAGATCCACCGCCATTCCCTCGCGCCGCAGTCCCTCGGCGATCGCCGCGGCGAGCCGTCTGTGATCTTCGGCGATCAAAACGCGCATCAGCTACGGAGCACAGCATGCCCTACCGACGGTGACATTCAGGTCACAGGCCGCGTGACCGTCCTGTCACCACCCGGCCCGTACAACTTCGCGAATCGACCCGCTCTGCCTTCGTGAGGAGACCGCCCGTGCGCACCGTTCGTCTCGCCGCCCAAGCCTTGATCTGCAAGCGAGCTCCGCTCGCGGTGGTTGCTGCCAGCGCCGCGCTTATCCTGGCCGGGTGCGGCGGTTCGCCCGCGCCCGCCACCGTCACCAGTGTTCGGAGTGACCCGAGCCAGGGTGCGGCGGCCGCGTTCAAATTCTCCGCCTGCATGCGCCAGCACGGCGTGACGAAGTTCCCCGACCCGGTGGTCCATTCCAGCCCGGGCCAGCAGTCGGTCGGGATCCACGTGACTCCCGCCGAGACGGGCTCGCCCCAGTTCAAGCGCGCCCAGCAGGCCTGCCAGTCGATCCTCCCGGGACCGTCCAAGAGCGATCTCGCCGCCCAGGCCCAGCAGCAGCGTGCCCACAAGCAGGGCCTGCTGAGCTTCGCCCGGTGCCTGCGCCAGCACGGCATCACCAGCTTCCCCGATCCCGACGCCCAGGGCAACCTGAACCCGCAGATGCTGAGCGCCGCCGGCGTTGACATCCACGCGCCGTCGGTACTGGCGGCAGCTCGGGCCTGCATTCCGGCGTCGCAGGGTCAGGTCAACGCGGCCGCGCTCGCCCAGGCGGCCACTTCGGGCTCCTGACCGCGGCCTCCGAGGCCCTCGCCGTCAGCCAGCCGGCTGGATCCGGTAGCGAACGTGGGGGTAGCCGGCGTGGCCGAAGTCGCCCTCGTAGCTCATCCCGAGCTTTTCCATGACGCGCCGGGACGCCAGGTTCTCGACGCGCGTGAACGCGACGACGCTGCGCAGCCCGTGCTCGGCGGCGACCCCCAACGCGTGGCGGCCGAGGTCGGTGGCGATTCCGCGTCCCCAGTGGGTCCGGGCCACCGCCCAGCCGATCTCCACCGCGCCGCGACCGTCGACGATCGAGTGGTTGAGCAGCCCTCGGCCCACGCACGCGTCCCCGTCCCACGCCAGCCAGTAGCCGAACCCGTGCGCCTGCCAGTGCGCGACGCCGCGGTCCACCATCTCCGAGCACTCCGCCGGCGTGAACGGGCCGCTCACCCCGCGCGGCCGCAGCCACACGGCCACCTCGGGGTCGGACAGGAGCCGATGCAGCGCGGGCGCGTCGCCGGGTGCAGCTGGAGTCAACGCCGCCATTCTGCAGACCGTATCCGTCCGTCGGCCGGGGTGGCGGGGGCGTCGAGCGTACCCTCCGGTGACCGGTGCACCTCCTCCGCGCCGCTGTGCCCACCCCACGTTTCCCGAGAGCCGACCCTGCTTCCGACCTATGACCGCCGCGAGCTGGCGGCGATCTTCTCCGGCGGAGTCGTCGGCGCGATCGTGCGAGCCGGCCTGGCGCAGGCGTTTCCGGACGACCCTCGCAGCTGGCCGTGGGCGATCTTCGCGGTCAACGTGATCGGCGCGTTTATGCTCGGCTACTTCATCACCCGGCTCCAGGAACGGCTGCCTACGTCCGCCTACAAGCGGCCGTTCCTGGGGACCGGCCTGTGCGGCGCGCTGACGACGTTCTCGACGGTGCAGTTCGAGCTCTACAAGATGACCCAGGTCCACGACTGGGCGCTGGCGATCGGCTACGCCAGCGCCACCGTCGTCAGCAGCTTCGCGGCGGTCGCTGGGGCCACCGCGATGGTGCGACGCGTGCGGATCGTGCTATGAGCGTCGGGATCTGGATCCTCGTCGGGGTGTGCGGCGGCACGGGAGCGATCGGCCGGTTCGTCGTCGACGGTCTGGTCGGCGAGCGGGCGGCCTCCGGCGAGGTGCCGTGGGGGACGCTCGTCGTCAACCTGTCGGGCGCCGCCGTGCTGGGCGTCCTGGCCGGGGCGGCGGTGACCGGCGACGCGCTCGTGCTCGCCGGCACCGCGACGATCGGCTCCTACACCACGCTGTCCACCTGGATGCTCGAGAGCCATCGGCTGGGCCAGGACAACCAGTTGGCGATGGCCGGCGCCAACCTGATCGGCTCGCTGCTCCTCGGCTTTGCCGCCGTGGCCGCCGGTCACGCCATCGGCACCGCGCTGTGAACGAGGATTGCCTCAAGCTGACCGGCTACTTCGCCGAGCGCGACCGCTCGGGTGGGCGGTTTCTGTCCGAGGCCCTGCTGGCGGTCTGTGAGCGACACGCTTTCCAGACCAGCGTGCTGTTGCGCGGCGTCGAGGGGTTCGGCCGCCACCAGGTCCTGCAGACCGGTCGCCTGCTGAGCCTGTCGGAGGATCTGCCGGTGGTGATGGTCGCGGTGGACTCGCGCGCTCGCGTCGAGGCGGCGCTGCCCGAGATCAGCGCAGCCGCCGAGCACGGCCTGCTCACGCTCGAGCGGGCCCGATTGCTGTCCGGGCGCATCGGGAACGTGGCGCTGCCCGAGGAGCTGCACGATGCGTCGAAGGTGACGATCTACTGCGGCCGCCACGAGCGGGTGGGCCGGCGCCCGACGTTCGCCGCGATCGTGGAGCTGCTCCACCGTCGCGGGGTGCAGAGCGCGACCGTCCTGCTCGGCGTGGACGGGACGGCTCATGGTGTGCGCGAGCGAGCGCGGTTCTTCGCGGCCAACGCCGAGGTCCCGCTGATGATCATCGCGGTCGGCGCCGGCGCCACCCTCGGGCCGCTGCTGCCCGAGATCGCCGGCCTGATGGAGCGGCCACTGCTGACGCTCGAGCGGGTCCGCATCTGCAAGGTGGACGGCCGGCGCCTGGCCGAGCCGCAGTCAGCGCCTGAGCCCGACGCGACCGGGCTGCAGACATGGGTGAAGCTGATGGTCCACGCCGACCACGACACGCGTCACGACGGTCGCCCTCTGTTCGTCGAGATCGTGCGCCGGCTCCGCGCCAGCCGGGCGGCAGGTGCCACCGTCCTGCACGGGATCTGGGGCTTTCACGGCGACCGCGCTCCCCAGGGCGATCGGCTGCTCTCATTGCGCCGTCACGTCCCGACGACGACGATCGTCGTCGACTCCCCGGAGCGGATCGGCACCGCGTTCGCGATCATCGACGAGCTCACCGACCAAGGCGGCGTCGTCACCAGCGAGCTCGTGCCCGCGTCCCATGCGCGTGGCGCGTGGGGCGAGGCGGGCGGCCTGGAGCTCGCACCCCGCCTGCCACCGCGCTGAGGCCGAGTCCGGCCGTGCCGGGACCGCAGCTGTCAGTTGGGTGCAATCTGACGAACCAGGTGTCTCTGCCACTTGTGCGACGGGCGGGGACGGGTGACGATGGGCGGCATGACCGACACCCGCCAGCTCCCGCTCACCCAGATTCTGATGTTCGACGGGTTCGATGACCTCGACGCCGTCGCCCCGCTGGAGATCCTCGCCGCCGCCGGGTTTCCCGTTGGCGTCGTGCGTCCGCCGGCCCATGCCGACGCGGTGCACTCGGCCCACGGGCTGACCATCGACGTCGCGGCGGCGCTGAGCGGCGAGGCCGAGCTGGTGGTGGTGCCCGGCGGCGGCTGGCTCGACGGCTCACTCGATGGCGTGCGTGCGCAATGCGGCCGTGAGCTGCCCGCCGCGCTCGCCGAGCTGCACCGGGCCGGCGTCGTTCTGGCGTCAGTGTGCACCGGGGCGATGCTGTTGGCCGCGGCCGGACTGCTGGCCGGCCGGCCGGCGGTCACCAACCGGATGGCCCTGGATGATCTCGCCGCCGCCGGCGCGGATGTGCGGCGGGAGGCCCGGGTGGTCGATGACGGGAGCATCGTCACCGGCGGTGGGCCGGCGGCGGGCATCGACGTGGCGATCCGCCTGGTGGAGCGCTTCGCCGGAACGGACGCGGCGGGGCGGGCGGCGCGTCGGCTCGAGCACGAGCCGGTCGGCCCCGTGCTCGTCACGGTCGCCGCCGGCCCCGCTCAGCCCCCCGCCAGTTCCGGCGGCTGATTCCCTCAGCGTCGTGAGGCCGGCGCTCGGGACGCCGCTCGCCCCTGCCGATGCCGGCGCGCCCGCGACCCGATCGTGCACCTCTCAAGTCACCGGCGCAAACGGCCGAAAAGGTCCTCGTGACCCTCGATGCTCGCGATCGCTCGCGCGCGGCGGTGAGCCCTGCTCCATTCGCCGGTGCGGCCCTGCTGGCGTGGATTGCCGTCCCCATCGGCGCGTCGATCCACTGGCGCACCTACGGCGCGTCGATCGCGCTGCTGGCGATCGCCGGTGGGCTGCTGGCACTCTCGCGCGCCCACTGGTGGAGTCCGCGGATCGGTCTCGTCCCGCCGTCATTCGGGTTTCTGCTTGCCGTCGCGGTGCTACGCGGCTCCGCTGGCGGGATCAACTCGGGCGTGACCGGGCTGTCGATGATTCCCGTCTTCTACGCCGCGCTGTCGGGCGCCGATCGTCGCCAGCTCTATGTCGTCTTGGGCGGCCTCGCGGCCTTCTATCTGATCCCCATCATCTTCATCGGCCCGCCGCCGTATCCGCACAGCCAGTACCGGGCGGCGCTGCTCTCCGTCTCGGTCAGCTCGATCATCGGCGTGGCCACCCACGACCTCGTGAGCCGTGTGCGCCGCCAGGCCGACGAGGCGGGCCGCCGCGAGCAGATGCTCGAGCAGGTGGGCCAACTCGTGCGCGGTCTGTTCGACAGCGCCGATCCCCGCCAGGACGTGTGCGCGGCGCCGCGCGCCATCAGCGATGCCACCGTCGCCGTGCTGTTCGAGCCCACCGAGTCGGGCGCGATGGTCTCCACCGCGATGGCCGGGCTCGATGCCCCGCCGATCGAGTTTCCCCCCCACCACCATCACCCCGTTCACGAGGCGTTCCGCACCGCCCGAGCCCGGACGCTCAGCCACGACATCGAGTCGCACCTCAGCAGCCCCGAGCTGTGGCGGGCCGCCGGGAGTCCCGCGACGGTCCTGTTTCAGCCGCTGCTCAAGGGCGGCGAGGTGTCGGGTGTCCTCGTGGTCGGCTGGCCGGCAGGCGTCGAGGTGAGCGGATCGCGATCCACCGTGGTGGCCCTCCTCGCCCATGAGGCAGCCCTGGCGATCAGCCACGCCGATCAGCTCCAGCTCCTGGCGGGGATGGCCCAGACCGATCCGCTCACCGGTCTGGCGAACCGCCGCGCCTGGGACGCCCGGCTGACCCAGGCCGTCTCCGAGGCCCAGCGGTTCGCGGTGGCGATGCTGGATATCGACCACTTCAAGCGCTTCAACGACGCCCATGGGCACCCCGCCGGGGACCAACTGCTCACCGACACCGCCGCCGCCTGGCGCGAGCAGGTCCGCGGTGGCGATCTGCTCGCGCGCCTCGGTGGCGAGGAGTTCGGCCTGCTCCTGTTCGACTGTGACCTCGACGCCGCCGGTGAGGTGACCGAGCGCCTGAGGGGCCTGGTCACCAACGACCAGACGTGCTCGGTGGGACTGGCCCTGCGTCGCGGCGACGAGGCAGTGGACGCGGTCCTGTCCCGCGCCGATCGCGCGCTGTATGACGCCAAGGCGGCCGGCCGCGACCGGGCCCACGCGATCGTCTGACCGTGCTCCGGCGGTCGCGCTGCGACCTCCGAGCGCGCGCGCCGCTGCCGGGGCGAACCGTCGGTCTGAGTGCCGGCGGTCCCGCGACCCCGGCTTTCGTGCTTCCCTGTCCCCTGCGGTGGCGTCCGTCCGTCTTGACTGCAGTCAAGTCAAGCTCCCCAGGAGGGTCGTTGTGAAATACGCATTGCTCATCTACAGCCCGGCCGGCGAGGTCGCGGGCCTGGACCCGGACGTGACCGCGGAGTACATGGCGCTGAGCGACCATCCGGCGTGCATCGCCGGCGGCCAGTTGCAGCCGGTGCAGACGGCCACCACGATCCGGGTCCAGGGCGGCGAGACCCTGACCACCGACGGGCCGTTCGCCGACACCAAGGAGGTGTTCGGCGGTTACTACGTGTTCGACGTGGATGACCTGGACGCCGCGCTCGAGCTGGCGGCGCGCATTCCGGCCGCCCGGATGGGAGGTTCGGTCGAGGTTCGTCCGCTGGTGGAGCGGTAGGGCTTGCTCGATCGCGTCTTTCGCGAGCAGTGGGCTCGGGTGGTGGCGTCCCTGGTCGGCTTCCTTGGTGACTTCGAACGCGCCGAGGACGCCGCCCAGGAGGCGTTTGCCGTGGCCGCCGAGCGCTGGCCGCGCGACGGGGTGCCGGCCAACCCGGTCGGGTGGCTGGTTACCACAGCGCGCAATCGCGCGATCGACCGGATCCGCCGCGAGCGGACGCTGGCCGCCAAAACGCGCCTGCTCGACCGGCCCGAGGCGGTGGAGGATGAGGTGACCGACTCACTGCCGGGCGACATTGGCGACGAACGCCTGGAGTTGCTGTTCACCTGCTGCCACCCGGCGCTGAGCGCCGAAGCCCAGGTGGCGCTGACGCTGCGTACGCTCGGCGGCCTGACCAGCGACGAGATCGCGATGGCGTTCATCGTCACCCCCGAGACGATGAAGCGCCGCCTGTCGCGGGCGCGTTCGAAGATCAAGCTGGCGGGTATCCCGTTCACCGTCCCAGAGGCCAGCCGCCTGCCCGAGCGCCTAGCGGCCGTGCTCGCGGTCATCTACCTCATCTTCAACGAGGGGTACGGAGGACGTCCCGACCTGGCGGCGGAGGCGATCTCGCTTGGTCGCGTGCTGACCGAGCTGATGCCCGACGAGGCCGAAGCGCACGCGCTGCTGGCGTTGATGCGACTGCACCATGCGCGACGCCGTGCCCGGTTCGACGGCGCGGACCTCGTCCGGCTGGCCGATCAGGATCGCGGCCGGTGGGACGCCGACGAGATCGCCGCCGGGCGTGCCGGCCTGGACCGCGCCGTGGCTCTGCGCGGCCGCGGCTCGTATGTCCTGCAAGCGGCGATCGCCTCGCTGCAGACCGAACCCGCGATCGACTGGCCGGAGGTCGCCACGCTCTACCGCGAGCTCGCCCGCCTCACCCGCTCGCCCGTCGTCGAGCTCAACCGCGCCGTGGCGGTGGCCGAGTCCGGGCACCCCGAGGACGCCCTGACGATCGTCGACGCGCTCGAGCTCGACGGCTACCGCTATCTGCACTCCACCCGGGCCGAGCTGCTCTGCCGCCTCGGTCGCCCCGCCGAGGCCGCGGACGCCTACCGGCGCGCGCTCGAGCTGACCCAGGCCGAGCCGGAGCTGCGCTTCCTGCGGGGGCGGCTCGCCGCACTCTGATCCGGCCCCGGCCCAGGCCCCGGGGCGTCAGTCCGGCAGCAGCGGAACCCAGGGCTCAGACTCACCTCCGAGCAGTGCCCCGCGTGAGATTGCCGCCGAGCCGAACCGCTCGCGCAGCTCGTCCAGGGTGCGGTCCAGGCCCGCGGCGCGATCGAACGGCAAGGCGAGCTGCACCGCCCGGGCATCGCCCAGGTTGGTGAGGGCGATCCCCAGCAGCGTCAGTCCGCGCCGCGAGATCGCCGCGTCTGACGCGGCCAACAGCCCTCGCGCCACCTTGAGCAGCGTGGCGGTCCGCGTCGTCGCCTCCGCCATCGTGTGCGAGCGCGTCGCTCGTGAATAGTCGTCGAATCGCAGCCGCAGCACGACCGTCCGGCAGGCCCGCCCGGCCGTGCGCAGCCGCCGCGCGACCCGATCCACCAGCGTCATCAGCGCGGCGTTCAGCTCCCCGGGCGCCCGGGCCCGGCGCCCGAGCGCCCGCTGCGCCCCGATCGAGCGCCGCCGCCGCCGCGCCGTCACCGGTCGCGGATCCCGGTTGTGCGCCAACGCGTACAGCTTGCGGCCCGCCGCTCGCCCGAGCATCGCGGTCAGCGCCGCCTCGTCGATCGCCGCCACCTGCCCCACCGAATGCAGGCCTCGGGCGCGCAGCTTTTCGGAAGTGACCGCCCCGACGCCCCAGAGCCGCCGGACCGGCAGCGGGTGCAGGAACGCCAGCTCGGCTCCCGCCGGGATGACCAGCAGGCCGTCCGGCTTGGCCACTCCGCTGGCCACCTTGGCCAGGAACTTCGTGCTCGCGACCCCGACGGTGATCGCCAGGCCGACCTGCTCGCGCACCTGCCGACGCAGCGTTCCGGCGATCGCGGTCGGCGATCCGGAGATGTGGCGCAGGCCGCGCACGTCGAGGAACGCCTCGTCGATCGACAGCGCCTCCACCATCGGCGAGGTTCGTTCGAATACGGCGAACACTGCCTTGCTCGCCTCGGTGTACGCGGCGAAGCGGGGCGAGACGATGACCGCCTCCGGGCACAACGCTCGTGCCCGGGCGCCTCCCATCGCGGTTCGCACCCCCCGCGCCTTGGCCTCGTAGCTGGCGGCGAGCACCACGCCCCCGCCGACGATGACCGGCCGGCCCCGCAGCGCCGGGTCGTCCCGCTGCTCCACGGACGCGTAGAACGCATCGAGGTCCGCGTGGAGTATCGTGGGCTCGGACACGAACATATGTTCGCGCCTGGTGCGGACGGAAACGGCTAAGGTCGGAATCCGCGCGCCTCGCGCGTCCGAGCCAGACAGGAGGAGGCAGATGACGGTGACTGATCGACTTGTGAGCGGCGTGGACTTCGTCTCGGTGCCGACGCATGACCTCGACGCGGCGGCCGCGTTTTACGGGGACACCCTCGGGCTGACGCGTTCGGCCTACCGGCCCGACCGCGGGTTCGCCGAGTTCGAGACCGGCAACCTGACGCTGAGCATCATCAACCCCGAGAAGATGGGGATGGAGCATCACGTGTCGCGCAACGCGATCGCCCTTCACGTGGATGACATGGAGGCGGCTCGACACCGTCTGGCGGAAGCGGGGGTCACGTTCATCGGTGACACCTTTGACACCGGCGTGTGCCACATGGCGTTCTTCGCCGACCCCGACGGCAACGCGCTCATGCTCCACCATCGGTACGAGCCCCGTACGCCGGAGGGGTGAGGACGGCCCGCGCCACCGCGGGCCGGTGCGCTGACTCCTGCGGCCACCGCCGGCGCCAACACCTCGCCTACGGAGCGCCGACCCGCGTGAGCATCTCGGCGCCGCAGCGAGCGCCGATCGCGGCGGCCTGGGCCGGCGTCTGGCCGAGGGCGAGCCCGTAGGTGAAGCCCGCGGCGAACGCATCGCCACAGCCGTAGCTGTCGCGGATCGGCCCCGGTGGCGCCACCGCCGCCCACCGGCCCGTGGACGCCCCCCACCAACTGCCTCCCGCGGCGCCCTCGCTGGCCGCCATCAGCCGCGCGCGGGGGGCGAGCTCGTGCGCCCAGCGCACCTCGTCCGCATCGGACGCGCTGAACACGAGCGCATCGACCGTGAGGTCGGGATGCCCCAGGCGCTCCCGGATCCGCGGCGTCGTCACGAGCGTGCCCGCCGCGCGGGCGCGCCGCAACGCGTCGCGATCTCCGGCCGTGAAGTACACGCCGGCGACGCCGTCGAGGTGATCCCAGGCCAGATCGTCGGCCCCCTCGGGCTGGATCCGCTCGCCGATCGTGATGATCGTGCGCTCGCCGTCGTGGTCCAGCAGCGTCGTCACCGTCCGGGTCGGCCCCGGTCGGCGCGCGGCATGGACGACGATGCCCCGCGCGGCCAGCTCGGCCTCCGCGGCATCGCCGACGGGATCGCTGCCGAGCGCGCCGAAGAACTCCACCTCGGCGCCGAGCTCGGCCAGGACCGCGGCCGCGACGACGGCGCCGCCGCCCGCATGAGTGGACTCACGCTCGGCCCGTTGCACCTCGTCTCGCACCGGCAGATGCTCCACGCGGAGAAAGTCGACCCACTCGACGTGACCGATGACGGCGATTGTTGTCATGGCACGGACGCTATCGACCGCCGCCGCCGCTGTGCCCTCAATAGTCAGCGCTCAACGGTCGATAAACAGGTGTGGCGAACGACGTGCAGGAGCTTCAGCCGGCCATGGCCCCCGGTCAGGCTCTCGACCCGACCGCTCCGGCGGCGCTCCGCGATGCGGACGGGATCTGGCTGCTCGCCGCGCTACGCGACCGTCCCGACGAGGTGGGAGACCTCAGCCCCGACTTCGCCCGGACGCTCGACGAGCTGGCGCAGATCACGTCGGATTTCTCGTCCGGCGCCGCTCGCGGCGCGGTGGGCGTTTCGGTCATAAGCGACAAGGTTCAGCGGCTGCGCGCGCAGTTGCAGGAGGTCACCGAGCGGGTTGGTTCGCTGCGCGAGTCGTCGGCCCAGACCGCCGAATCGGCCGCCAGCTCGGCCGAGCTCGCCGAGCAGCTCGCGGAGGAGAGCGCCCGGGGGCTCGGCGTCGTCGGCCGGGTCGTCGGGGCCATCGGGCAGATCAGCGAGCACGCCACCCGGGTGCATGAGCTGGTGGAGACGCTGGCCGCCAACGAGCTGGCCAGCATCGGCGAGTTCTCGGCGATCATCGACCGCGTGGCCGACCAGACCAAGCTGTTGGCGCTCAACGCCGCAATCGAAGCGGCGCGGGCCGGCGAGCACGGCCGTGGCTTCGCCGTCGTGGCCGAGGAGGTCAAGCGGCTGGCGTCGGAGACGGGGTCCCAGACGGCTCAGATTCGGGACACCATCCAGCGGACGCGGAGCAAGATGGAGATCGTCGAGCAGGCGGCCGCGATCGCCCGTGAGCAGTCGGCCACGAGCGCGCTGGATGCCGATACCGGCCGCGATGTCCTGGAGCGGATTGGGACGCTGGTCACCGACTCCCACGAGACGGTTCGGCAGATCGCCGCGCTGGCCGGCGCGCAGCGAGCCGATGTCACCGCGGTCGACGCCAACCTGCGGTCGATCACCGAGGCCAGCGCCGAGATCGAAGAGCAGGCGCACGCCGTCGCGGCGCGTCAATCGGACCTGGCCGCCGGAACCGAACGGGCGTCGATGGTCATGTCCCGGTATGACACGGGCGGCTTGATCTCCCGGCTGCGGGCGCGGTGCCAGGGGCTGGCGCGCGAGCTGCAGGAGATTCTGGAGGAGGCGATCGACAGTCGCCAGACGACGCTGTCGCAGGTGCTCGAGCTTCGCTACGAGGAAGCGCGGGGTACGGGGATCCAGCGGTTCGCCCGCCTGTTTGACGTATCCCGTGCCGACGCCGACGGGTTCTCGCCGGCCAAGCACCACACCGCGTACGACGCCCTGGTGGACCGCCAGATGATGCGGCGGATGGACGCGGTGCTCGCCGCCGAGCCGGCCCTGACCTTCGCGCTGCCGCTGGACCTCAACGCGTACGCCGCCGCGCACAACGCCGTCTTCTCTCAGGCGATCACCGGCGATCCGGCGGTTGACCTGGCTGGAAATCGGACCAAGCGCTTCTTCCTGGAGTCAGGCGCGCTGACCCGAGCGGCGCGGATGGAGATCGGCGTCGACCTCCCCGGTCGGATGCTGACCCGGGCGCAGATCCGGTCGGCTGGCGCCCGACTCACCGAGCGTGCCGCCGGCCGCAGCTTCCTCATCCAGACCTACGCGCGCGACACCGGCGCCGTGCTGACGACGCTGTCGGTCCCGCTCTACGTCAAGGGCGAGCGCTACGGATCGGTGGTTCTGGGCTGGGATCCGGCGCGGCTGCGCAGCTGAGCCGCGCGGACCGGCGATCGCGTCAGGCGGCCTGCCGCGAGGCCGGGACCTGGCGGATGTTCGCCGGCAGGACCGGCAGCACGCCACGGCGCACGTACAGTGCGCCGGCGCCGACGAGCCCGCGGCGGATCACCGGCGGCAACGGCGCGAACCCGTACTGCGATCGGATCCGACCCGGCAGCAACGCGATCGTGATGAAATTGACGGTCTCCACCACCGGTCGGGCGAATGGTGAGACGGGCGGCTCGAGCACGATCTCCCGGGCCCGCCGGCGCGCCCAGTCCCCGACCCGCAGCTCATCTCCGGACAGCATCCGCCGGCCGTAGTCGCGCAGCGCGCCGAGCGTGCCGGGCATCTCGTGCTCGGCGAGTCCGAACAGCCGGCCGACCACCCGATAGTCCGTCCACAGCGCCGCTTGGTCGGTGGCTCCGAGCCGGCCGACGTACGTGCGGTAGACGACGCTCGCCGAGTCGACGAGGGTGTACAGGATCCACAGCAGCAGCGCGGGGTCATCGGCGCGGTACGGGGTGCCGGCGGGGTAGATGCCGACCGTGTCGGGGAGCCGGCCGCGGGCCGTCCGGTGCATCGCGCGCACGCGGCGGGTGAGGCGGTCAGCCTCGTCCCGGGTTCCGAACGTGATGACATTCATGACCTGGGCGGTGCGAGCGAGCCGCTGGTAGGGATCCTCGAGTGAGTCCGAATGGGCGAGCAGCCCGGCGACCGCGAGCGGGTGCGCCGCCTGCATGAGCAGCGCCCGCGGGCCCGAGAGCGCCAGCGCGCGCTCGCGCATGACGTGCCGGATCATCGAGTCGTCGGTGAAGTAGCCGGAAGGGTCGGGCGCGCGCGAACTCATACTGGATGTTGACTTTAGCTGTACGAGACGTTTGGGTTCGCGGGGCGGTCAGCTCAACGCAGCCATGCCAGGCGCCCCCACGGATGTGAGCCTCCCGGACCGCCGGCGGCGGACGGCCAGCCCGGCGCTCAGGCCCCGGGCGCCCCGCTTGGGGCAGGCGCTCCGCCCGGGCCCCCCGCCGGCCGCAGGTCGGCGGCGCACGCCTTCGATGCCGACTGGAACTTCTTGTTCTTCTCGATCGAGGCCGGGAATACCGCGCCCTTGCCGGAGAAGTTGGGCGCCGGCAGGTCGTAGCCGTGCTGCTTCACGCACGCGACGAACTTGGTCACCGCGGTGTGGTTGAGGGCCAAGCGGCGCCCGCCGAACCCTCGCCCGCCGCCGCAGGCCTGCAAGGCAGCCCGCAGCTTCGGGTTGGCGGCAAAGCCCCCGCCACCGCCGCCGAAGAAGCCGCGGCCGGCGCCCGGACGGCGAGTGCCCGTGCCGGCCGGGGGCGTCCCGCCGCCGCCCGCGCCACCCGCGCCGCCCGCGCCACCCGCGCCGCCCGCGCCGCCCGCGCCACCCGCGCCACCCGCGCCACCCGCGCCGGCGGGGCGCGCCGGCAGCGTCACCCCGTGGGACTTCAGGCAGGCGACCAGCTTGGTGCGGTTGACGCCGGCACCGCCGGCACCCCCCGCGCCGGCCGCGGCGGAGCTCGACGAGCTGGAGTTGGAGTCAGACCCGGTGCTGGAGCTCGAGCCGCAGGCAGCCACGCACAGCGCGGTGATCCCGACGGTGAGCGTGATGACCGCGATCCGGCGTGCGCGCAGTTGATTCATGGTGCGGTTGGTTCCTTTCGTGATGCCATGTGTGCTCATCCGCCGGGCGTGAACAGCGAGCCGACGCCCGAGGAACTCGCCGACGTGCCCGAGCTCCCCGCGGAGCTCGACGAGCTCGAGCCGCCGGTGCTCCGCGAGCCCGAGTCCGTGACCGACGCCGCGGCGACGGTGCCCTTGTTGCCCGAGACGCCCTGCACGATCAGCGTGTCGCCCGGCCGGATCGCCGAGCGCTTGGCCGACTGGGTCTTGGTGATCTTGGTCGCGGAGGAGAGCGTGACCTTGACGGTGTTGCCTGATGTCTCGGACAGGTAGATGGTCTTGCCGTTGACGCTCGAGACGGTCCCCAGCGAGGCGTTGCCGCCGGCGAGGGCCCCGAAACCGCCCGCACCGCCGGCCGCCCCCCGCGCGCCCGCCGCCCCCGCAGCCCCCGCAGCCCCGGCAGCCCCGGCAGCCCCGGCAGTCCCGGCAGCCCCCGCGGCCCCCGCGCCGCCGGCGGCGCCCGCAGCGCCCCGCCCCGATCCGGAGAACAGCGCCGCGAGCCCGCCGGCCCGGCCGGCCGCGGCCCCGCGGGCGGTCCCGGCCGCGGACGATCCGCTCGACGAGCTCGACAGCTGCGCCTTCTCGACGCGGACCCCGGCGTAGAAGCCGATCGCACAGGTGACCAGCGCACCGAGTGCGGCGCTGCGGCGGTTGAAGAACTGACGCCGCCGGCGCCGGGGCAGCGACTCGTCGCCCGCCCCGTCCTCGCCGGTCGGCTCGTGTGGGTAGGCGTCCCAGTCCTCGTCGCGGCGGTCGTCGGTCACGGTGTCCATGGGTCTCCTTGGCGTGGGCGCCCTCACGGCGCGGCGTGGGGGTGGCGTCGGGGTCATTCGAATCTCAGCGCCTCGATCGGTCGCAGGGATGCGGCGCGCCCCGCGGGATAGGTGCCGAAGAACAGTCCGATGAGGACCGATGCGCCGAACGCCAGCGCGATCGAGTACGGGGCGATCACCGGATGCACGCCGGCGATGACGAACTGACTGCCGGCGACGCCGGCGATCACCCCGGCGATGCCGCCGAACAGCGACACGAGCACCGCCTCCACCAGGAACTGGACGAGAATGTCGCTGCGCCGGGCTCCGACCGCCTTGCGGATGCCGATCTCCCGCGTGCGCTCGGTGACCGACACGAGCATGATGTTCATCACGCCGATCCCGCCGACGAGCAGGGAGATCGCCGCCACCTCGCCGAGCAGCGTCGTGAACACGCTGCTGGTCGAGTTCGACGCCTGGAGGATCGAGCCCTGATTGATGACGGTGAAGCTCGCGGTGGTCGAGCCGGGCGAGGGCGGCAGCAGCGTGTTGAGGATGTCGGTGACCTCGGTCTGGGCGGCGCCGAGCTGCTCGCGGGACTTGGCCTGGACGGTGATCGAGTTGACGCTCCCGTACCCGGTCAGGGTGTCCTGCACGGCGGTGAGCGGCGCCGCCGCCACGTCGTCCTGGTTGGTGGAGCCGTTGGAGCCCTTCGAGTTGGTCTCACCGATCACCTCGAAGTCGGTCCCGTTGACCTGGACCGTCTGGCCGACGGGGTCGGCGCCGTTGAACAGCTCCTGCACGACCGTCGGGCCCACCACGAGCACCCGGGCATGCTGGTTCTCCTGGGCGCCGGTGAACCACGACCCGGTCGCCAGCGAGTAGTCGTGGGCCGTCCGGTAGGTGGGAGTGGTGCCGACGAACGTCGACGGGGAGTACGTGGTGCCGTTGTAGGTCAACGTCACGTTGGCGGCGTTCACCACGGGGGTGGCGCTGGCGACGTCGGGTGTCGTGAACCGGTTCGCCAGCGCGGTGGCGTCGGCCACGGTGAGCGGCTCGACGTCGGCGCCGCCGCCGCCGCGCAGGCCGCCGAGGGTCGGGGTAGAGCTGACGAGCAGCACGTTGGATCCGAGCGCCTCGATCTGGGACTGCACCGCGGTCGAGGAGCCGGTGCCGACCGCCACCAGCACGATCACCGAGCCCACGCCGATCATCAGCCCGAGGATCGTCAGTCCGGAGCGGAGCTTATTGGCCGACAACCCGCCGAGCGCGACGCGGATCGTCTCGATCACGTCGCCGGCTCCGCGTAGGCGGCGGTCTGGCCGTCCCGGATGATCTGGCCGTCGGACAGCTCGATCACGCGGTCGGCGTGGGCGGCCACCTCGTGCTCGTGGGTGATGAGGATGATCGTTCGCCCACGGTCGGAGAGGCGCTCGAACAACGCCAGGATGTCCCGGGTCGAGTGGGTGTCCAGGTTGCCGGTGGGCTCGTCGGCGAGGATCATCGCCGGGTTGGTGACGAGCGCGCGCGCGATCGCCACCCGCTGCTGCTGTCCGCCCGACAGCTCGGAGGGCAGGTGATCGGCGCGGTCGCTGAGGTTGACGTCCCGCAGCGCGCGCAGCGCCCGGTGGCGGCGGTCGGCCCGCCCGAGCCCGGCGTAGGCGAGCGGCAGCTCGACGTTGGCCAGCGCGCGGGTGCGCGGGATCAGGTTGAAGCTCTGAAAGACGAAGCCGATCTCGCGATTGCGCAGGTCGGCCAACTCGTCATCGTCGGCGGTCCGGACATCCATGCCGTTGAGCCGGTACACGCCGCCGGTGGGGATGTCCAGGCAGCCGAGGATGTGCATCAGCGTGCTCTTGCCGCTGCCCGAGCTGCCCATGATCGCCACGTACTCGCCGCGTTGGACGGTGGCGCTCACGCCGCGCAGCGCGTGCACCGAGATGTCCCCGAGGTGATAGGTCTTGGTGACCTCGTCGAGGTCGATCACCGGCGCGGCCGTGACCATCAGCCGCCGCGGGCCAACCCGCCGCCGCCAAACCCGCCCCCGCCGAGCCGGGAGGTCCCACCCAGCGTGCCGCTCAAGCTCGCGCCCGCCGACGAGCTGGTGCTCAGCGATGGCAGCGTCTCGGTCACGGTCACCTGCTGTCCGGCCTTCAACCCGCTGACGATCTGGGTCCGGGTGTCGCCGACCAGGCCGACGACGACCGGGGTGGAGACGGACTTGCCGTTGCTCAGGACGTTGAGGTGCGCCACCGATCCGCTCGTCCCGGTGACGGCGCTGGTCGGCAGGTTGACGCCGGTCGCCTGACCGGTGGTCACCGCCGCCGAGGCGCTCATCCCGGGCTTGACCCGTGAGTCGCGCTGATCGAGGGTCAGCGTGGCGTCGTAGCTGACGACGCTGTTGCTGGTGGTGCCGAGCGTTGAGATCGATGTCACATGGGCGCCGAGCTCGACGCCGGTGAGCGCGTCGAGCGTCACCGTCGCCGGCTGGCCCACCTTGACCTTCGAGATGTCGGATTCGCTGAAGGCGACGGTCATCGTCATCGTGCCGGTGTTGACGATCTCGGCGAAGCCGGTGGAGGACGACGAGCTGCTGGAGGTCCCGCTGGACCCCCCGAGGCTACCGGCGCTGCTCGTGCCGGCGCTCGACGAGCTCGACGACCCGTTCGTGGCGGAGGCCGAGCCGCCG
>DATCFW010000443.1:0-4368 GCA_036509295.1 Solirubrobacteraceae bacterium
CGGGCCGCGGCGTCGACATCAAGCTCGGCGGTAACGCCGAGCATCTGGCCGGCCTCGAGGTCGCCAAGCTCGGCCTGACGCCGGACATGCCCGACTACGAGGAGCACTTCGCCACGGTCCTGCCGACGATCGAGCAGCGAATCGAAGAGCAGCGCGACCAGGTGATGGAGTCCGGCGGCCTGTTCATCCTCGGCACCGAGCGCCACGAGTCGCGGCGGATCGACAACCAGCTACGTGGTCGCGCCGGCCGTCAGGGCGATCCCGGCGAGTCGCGGTTCTTCTTGTCGGCTCAGGATGACCTCGTCCGCCTGTTCGCCGGCGAGCGGATCTACAAGATCCTCGACCGGCTGGGATCGGTCGACGACGAGGGTAACGAGGAGCCGATCGAAGCGGGGATGCTCTCCAAGCAGATCGAGAAGGCCCAGCGCAAGGTGGAGGAGCAGTACTTCCTCATGCGAAAGCACACGCTCGAGTACGACGACGTGCTCAACCAGCAGCGCGAGGTCGTCTACACCTACCGCGACGAGGTCCTCGAGGGTCGGGACATGAGCGACGCGGCGGCCGAGGAGATCGCCGCGCTGATCGACCGGCTGGTGGAGGAGTACACGGTGGGCGAGTTCGTCGAGGACTGGGACATCGAAGGGCTGATGCGCCGCGTCGAGGAGGTCTTCATCCCCAGCGAGGAGATGCTGGCGCTCGACGCCCATCACGTCGACCGCGAGGACCTGGTCTCCCGGCTCCAGGAGGAGGCGCTCGTCCAGTACGAGCGTCGCGAGGAGGAGCTCGGCGAAGAGCTGATGCGCAACATCGAACGCTACCTGCTGCTGGAGATCATCGACCAGCGATGGCAGGAGCACCTGTACGATATGGACTACCTCCAGCAGGGCATCGGCCTGCGGGGGCTGGCCCAGCTCGACCCGCTGGTGGCGTACAAGAACGAGGCCTTCGATCTGTTCCGCGAGCTGATGAACAGCGTGTGGTCGGACTTCGCGCGGCTCATCTTCCACGTCCAGGTGACCGTGCACGACGAGAACGGCCAGCCGGTCGGGCCGCCGCCGCAGCGCCACCGTCCCAGCCCCGCCTCCAGCTCGGCCACCGGCGGTGCGCGCGTCAGCTATTCCGGCGGCGCGCAGTCCCAGGGCAGCGCGGTGGCGATGGCGGCCGCCGCCAGCGGCGCCGCCGAGGCGGACTACGCCGATGAGCCCGAGGCGATCGAGCCCGTGCAGCAGCGCCGCCTCGAGGAGTCCGAGCAGATCGGGCGCAACGATCCGTGTTGGTGCGGGTCGGGCAAGAAGTACAAGAAGTGCCACGGCGCGTGAGCCGCGCCGCTTCGCTGAGGCGAGCGCCTTGCCTGGCGGTTCAGCCCTGCTTCTGGTGACGCACGCGGCTCGGGGTGATCACGTACTTCATGCGCACCTCGCCCGGACCGCGGAACGGGTACGTGTCCTGGCCGATGTACGTCTTGGTGAGGCGATCGATGTGTTGATCGGCGTCGTCGCGGGTGCCGGCGGCCGTCCCCTGGACCTCCACGTACTCGTAGGGATTGCTGCCGTCGTAGACGAGCGCAGTGACGTGCGGGTCACGATCGAGGTTGCCGGGCCACTGGCGGCCCTCGGCGCTGTTGACGGCCAATTCTCCGTCCTCGAGGCTGATCCACGCGACCGTGCTGAGGATCGAGCCGTCGGCGTTGAGCGTCGAGATCACTGCGTGGTGGGGGCCCTCGAGCAGGCCCCGGACATCGTCATCTTTTAAGGTAGCCATGGCGGGAACGATACCCGTCGCGAGCGTGCGCGATGCGTGGCGCCGGCGCGGTTTGCGCCCGAGGTCGCGGGGAAAGGATCGATGGAGATGGCCGCTCGCACGCGACTCGAGCTCCGCGGGGAATCGCTCCCGGAGTTCGACGACATCCTCACCCCCGATGCCCTGCAGTTCGTCTCCGAGCTCCAGGATGAGTTCGGCGGTCGCCGCCGAGAGCTGCTCGAGGCGCGGGCGCGGCGGCGCGAGCGCCTCGTCGACGGCGACACGCTCGACTTCCGGTCAGACACCGAATCGATCCGCCAGGGCGATTGGACGGTGGCGCCGGTGCCGGCAGCGCTCGAGCAGCGGTGGGTGGAGATCACCGGCCCGACCGATCGCAAACTCGTCATCAACGCCCTGAACTCCGGCGCCGACGGGTTCATGGCCGACTTCGAGGACGCCAACGCGCCGACGTGGCGCAACATGGTCCTCGGCCAGCTCAACCTGCGTGACGCGATCGAAGGCACGATCGCCTACGAGGGCTCGGACGGCCGACACTACGAGCTCGTCGAGGACCCGGCGACGCTGCTCGTGCGCCCACGCGGGTGGCATCTCCCCGAGCGCCATGTGCTCTACGGCGACGAACCGATGAGCGGCGCGCTGTTCGACTTCGGGATGTACTTCTTCCACTCCGGGCCGCGGCTGCTCGCCCGCGGGCTGGCGCCGTTCTTCTACCTCCCCAAGCTGGAGTCCCACCTCGAGGCGCAGCTGTGGAACGACGTGTTCTGCTACGCCCAGGACCGGGTCGGCCTGGCTCGGGGCACGATCAAGGCGACCGTCCTGATCGAGACGCTGCCGGCGGCGTTTGAGATGGACGAAATCCTCTACGAGCTGCGCGATCACTCCGCCGGGCTCAATGCCGGCCGCTGGGACTACATCTTCTCGGCGATCAAGTGCTTCGCCGACCGCCCGGAGATGGTGCTGCCCGACCGCGGGGCCGTCACCATGACGGTTCCATTCATGCGCGCCTACGCCGAGCTGCTCGCCGCCACCTGCCATCGTCGCGGCGCCCACGCCATGGGCGGGATGGCGGCGCTCATCCCGTCCCGGGCCGACGCGGCGGCCAACGACCGGGCGCTGGACGGGGTGCGGGCCGACAAGGAGCGCGAGGTCAAGCAGGGCTATGACGGCACATGGGTGGCGCACCCGGATCTCGTCCCGGTCGCCCGGGAGGTGTTCGAGCAGGGGCTGCGCGAGGCCCCGAACCAGTTGGCCACGCAGCTGCCGGACGTCTCGGTATCCGCTGCGGACCTGCTCGATCTCGCCTCCACCCCCGGCGCGATCACCGAGGCCGGGCTGCGCACCGACGTCAACGTCGGCTTCCAGTACGTCTCGTTCTGGCTCGGCGGGCGCGGCGCCGCCGCGATCAACTCGCTGATGGAGGACGCTGCCACCGCGGAGATCTCCCGGTCACAGATCTGGCAGTGGGTGCACCACGGGTCACTGCTGGACGACGGGCGCACGGTGACCGCCGAGCTCGTGCGCCGGGTGCTCGACGAGGAGACAGCGGCGATCCGTGCGCAGGTGGGCGAGGAGACGTGGCAGGCCGGCCGCCCCGACGAGACGCGGGCGATCTTCGAGCGCGTCGCGCTGGCCGAGCCGCTCGAGGAGTTCCTCACCCTCGAGGCTTACGACCACCTCGAGTAGCGGACGGGGTCAACGGCTCCGCGGGGGGCTCGGGGCAGCCCGGCTCAGGGCACCATCCAGGACAGCACCAAGGTCGACTGGAGCAGCACGAGCGCGGCCATGATCAGCACGAGCGCCAGGCTCCGCCGATGACCTTGCGGAAGATGTCGCCCTCGCGGCCGCCGAGCCCAACCGCGGCCGCGCCGATCGCCAGGTTCTGCGGTGACACCATCTTGGCCAGCACGCCGCCCGAGCTGTTGGCGGCGGCCAACAGGGTCGGCGAGAGGCCCGACTGTTTGGCCGCCGCGACCTGGAGCGCGCCGAACAGCGAATTCGTCGACGTGTCCGAGCCGGTGACCGCCGTCCCGAACCAGCCGATGAGCGGTGACAGGAACGCGAAGAACCCGCCGGCGCCGCCGGCCCACGTCCCGAGCGTGATCGTCTGCCCGGACAGGTTCATCACGTACGCGATGCCGAGCACGGTGCACACGGTCAGCAGCGCCCACTTGATCTGATCGAGCGTCCGCAGGTACACCCGCATCGCGGTGCCCGGCCGAACTCGGAGCACGAGGGCGGTGAGGATGCCGGAAACGAGCAGGCCGGTGCCGGCGGCGGTGAACCAATTGAACTTGAACGTCTCGCTGCTCGGCGCCTTGCCCTTGGCGTTGAGGACGTGCAGCCCCGGCCAGCTGAATTCGCTGGTCGACTTGTCCAGCGTGTGGACGACGCTGTGGATGCTGATCACGCCCAGGACGATGATGATGATCACAGCGCTCCGAAGCAGAACGCGATCACCACCACCTGGACGCGGTGATCGTCGGAGATCGTGGCAAAGGCTCGCTTCAGGACGGCGAAGTGGCCGGTGGCCTCGGTCATGTTGAAGATCCACAGGGCGTTGATGACGATCCACATGATCGGCCAGAAGCCGAACACCGCGCCCTCGAG
>DATCFW010000444.1:0-7974 GCA_036509295.1 Solirubrobacteraceae bacterium
GCCGTCCGCGGATGACTGGTGGCCGACGGGCTCGCGCACAGGGGCGCCGGCCGCCTCGGACCGCGTCACCGGCTCGTCGTAGCCGGACTCCCCGCGGGCCGACTCGCCGCTGACCGGCTCGCGGACGACACCGTGAGAGCGCGTCGCCACCGCCTCGTCGGCGACGACGTCATGCCGTACCGCCACGGTCCGGGTGCGCCGCGGAGCCAGGGTGTTGAACAGGAGGATGACGGCGCAGACGCCCCACCCGAGCTCCGTCAGGTGGTTGGCGGCGCCGAGGCCGAGGATGTTGCCGCTGCTGAACAGCGCGATCAGCGCGGCCGCGGCCAGGCAGGCGCCGACGAACAGGCTCATCGTCTTGGCCAGCAGGTGCTGGGCCGCGCCGAACAACAGCAGGGCACCGGCCACGGCGGTGAACATCGCCGACCAGCCGTTGACACCGAAGATCCCCAGGAAGAACTTGCCGTCGATGTGGGCGGTGCCGCTGGGGAAGCTCGAGAACTTGTTGAAGGTGTGGGCCTTGTAGAGGAAATACAGACCGGCGGCGGTGAGGATCGTGCCGAGCACGAGCGCCGGCCCGCGAGCCAGGCTCATCCCCTTCTCAGTCCGCGTCGTCGGGGTACGTCCAGTGGTCGAGTCCGCGGGATACGCGGAACGCGATGCGGGGGAATTAACGGTAGCCATGTGGCTGCTCTACCTCGGCTCGTGGCAATGCAAACAATGGCGAGCGGCCGCACGCGGGCGGCCGCGGCCCAACGCCGGGCACCGCTTTCTGGCGCAATGCGGCGCGATCAGGCCACGCGGTAACGGTCCAGCGCCTCCCGGCGGGCCTGCGCGTGGTCGACGATCGGTTCCGGATAGTCGCGGCCGATGTGACAGCCGCACTGCGCCTGCACCTCCTCGGGCATCGTCCACGGCTCGGTCAGGTAGCCGGTCGGAACCCGCCCCAGCTCGGGGACGTAGCGGCGCACGTATTCGCCGTCGGGGTCAAAGCGCTCCTGCTGGCGGCCGGGGTTGAAGATCCGGCGGAACGCCGGCTGGGGATCCACCCCGACCGACGCGATCCACTGCCAGTTGCCGTTGTTCGACGCTTCGTCGCCGTCGATCAACCACCGCATGAACCACCGTTCCCCCCACCGCCAATCGATCCCCAGGTCCTTGGTGAGAAATGACCCGACGATCAGCCGGGCGCGGTTGTGCATCCATCCCTCCCGGCGCAGCTGCCGCATGCCGGCATCGACCGCCGGGAACCCGGTGCTCCCCTCACACCACGCCTCGAAACGGCGCTGCGTCCGGCTCCAGCGGATCGAACCGCGATAGCGCTGCTGATGCTCGGACCGCGCGTTGGCCGGAAAGTGACCGAGCACGTGGGCGTAGAAGTCACGCCAGCACAGCTGCCGCCGATACGCCTGCGCGCCGGGCCCCGGCGGCAGGCGATGCTCGATCTCCCGGGGCGTGACCGTGCCGAAGTGCAGGTGTGGAGACAGCCGCGAGACCGCCGGACCGGCCAGCTGGTCGCGGCCGGCGTCGTAGCCGGCGATCGGGCCGGCCAGGAAGCGGCGCAGCGCCTCGCGCGCGGCCCGCTCGCCACCGGGGGCCGGAGCGACGCACTCCTGCTCAAGGCCGAGATCGGCCAGGGACGGCAGCCGGCCGCCGGCGACGGCGGTCGATATCGACGGCAGGGTGCGCGGCGCACCGAGCACGTCGCGGCGCGGCTGGGCAAGCCAGTTGCGATGAAACGGCGTGAACACGGTGTAGGGCTCGCCGGCCTGCGTCCGAATCGGCTCCAGGCCGTCAACGGCGAACAGGCCCGGATGCGCGACGAGCTCCACGTCGTCAGCGGCCAGCGCCTGCCGGGCCTGGCGCTGGCGGCGCCGGGCGAACGGCCCGACGTCGGCGGTGACGTGCACGGCATCGGCGCCCGCCTCGCGGGCGAGCGTCGCCAGCTCTCGCGGGGGCGGACCGTGGCGGTAGACGAGGCGGCTGCCCCGGTCGCGCAGCGCCGCGTCGAGCTCGCCCAGGCACTCGAGCAGGAACTGGGTACGCGGACCGGACGCGTGGCGGCCGTGCAGGAGGGCGTCGTCGAAGCAGAACACCGGGATGACGACGTCGTGGCGATCGAGCGCGGCGCGCAGCGCGGGATGGTCGTGCAGGCGCAGGTCGCGTCGCAACCACAGCAGCGCGGTCATGCCAGGGCGTGCACCACCGCGGCCTGGCGGTAATCGAAGATGCGCCGCACGTCGCGGCGCACGAGCAGCGGATGGGCGAGCTCACCGACCCGGCCGAGCGGCATCGCGTAGTGGACCTCGTCGCGCACGATCGTGCCGTCGCCGTCGCGCTCGAATACGTGACGGTGGTGCCACAGCGCATACGGTCCGCGCAGCTGGCGGTCCACGAAGCTCCGCCCCGGGTCCCACTCCTCGATCCGGGAGACCCAGCGGAAGGGCACGCGGTGGACGTGAAGCCGGTACTCGATCCGCGTCCCGACGCGCATCTCGATCGGATCGGGCGTGACCAGCGCGAAGCGCAGCCACGGGGGCGTGAGGCGCTCGAGGTTGTGCGCTCGCACGAAGAACTCGAACACCGTGTCGAGCGGATGGTCGAGACGCTGGTGGCGCTGCAGCCGGTGGATCGGGGCGCGGGGCATCAGCCGGCGGTCATCGGCCGGCGGTCATCGGCCGGCGGTCATCGGCCGGGCCGGCTTAGCGGTTCGTGTCGTCGGATGGACGCATCGGAACCCTCAGCCACCGAGGACGTCTTTGAGGGCGAGCTCGATCTCGGGATGACGAAACACGTAGCCGAGCTGGCGGAGCTTGGCCGGCACCGCGCGCTGGCCGGTGGTGACCATCTCGGCCATCTCCCCGTACAGGAGCTTGACCGCGAACCCCGGAACCGGCAACACCGCCGGTCGTCCCAGGGTGTGCCCGAGCGCCCGCCCCAGCTCGGCGTTGGTGACCGGGTTGGGCGCGGTCACGTTCACGGGCCCGGAGGCCCGCTCGTCGTCGAGGCAGTGGACGAACGCGCCGACCACGTCATCGAGGTGGACCCACGGGACGTACTGCTTCCCGCCGGCCACCGGACCGCCGATCCCGAGCTTGAAGAACGGCAGCATCTTGGCCAGCGCTCCGCCACTCGATGACAGCACGACGCCGGTGCGGGTGCACGCCACTCGCATGATCGACTTGGCCGCCGCCGCCTCGCGCTCCCACGCGACGACAACCTCAGCGAGGAAGTCGGCGCCCGGGGACGCCTCCTCGTCCAGCGGCGCGTCCTCGCGCGGGCCGTAGTACCCCGTCGCGGACTGCGAGACGAGCACTCGCGGAACGCCGTCCGCCGGGAGCGAGCGCAGCGCGGCGACCAGCGACCGCGTCGCCAGCACCCGGGAGTCGCGGATCCGCTGCCGGGCGGCGTCGCTCCAGCGTTGCGCGACGGGCTCCCCGAGCAGGTTGACCACGGCGTCGAGGCCCGCCAGCGCCGCGGCCGGTGGCGGCCCGGCGTTCGGATCCGGCCACGCGAGGACCTCGATGCCCTCGCCGAGCACCCGCTGGCCCCGCTCGGGGTCCCGGGACAACGCCACGACCTGGTCGCCGCGGGCGGTCAGCGCGTCGGCTAGCGCCAATCCGATCGTTCCCGTCGCCCCAGTGATCAGCACTCTCATCGGATGTCTCCCCGTTCGCGGTGGCTCCGGTCGCCTCGGAACCACATCACTCCTTGTTGGAAAAAGCTCCACGAGTTGTATCGTTTCCCCGCCATCGACGTCGCCAACTCAGATCTGACCACCACGCAACTGGCGGACCGGACCGGGCTGTCTGCCGGGACGCTGCGCATGTGGGAGAACCGCCACGGCTTTCCCGTCCCGGCGCGGCTGCCCAGCGGGCACCGCCGCTACTCGAGCCGGGACGTGGACCTGGTGCGCGAGGTGCGGCGCCTCCGTGACCAGGGCCTGTCCCTGCCGGCCGCGATCGACCGAGCACGCCGTCAGCGCCGCGCTCCGGCCGCGTCGGTGTTCGCCGGGCTGCGCCGGCGGCGGCCGGACGTCACCCCGATCGTGCTGCCCAAGCTGGCGATCCTCGCGCTCACCCGAGCGATCGAGGACGAGTACTGCGCGCACGCCGCCGAGGGCCTCCTCGTCGGCTGCTTCCAACGCGAGCGCTTCTATCGCCGGGCCGAGCGCCGGTGGCGCGAGCTCGCTCGCACCGCCCGGCTGGCGGTGGCGCTGGCGGAGTTTCCGGCGGCGAGGCTGGGGCCCGGCGGTCCCGTCGAGCTCCCGATCGAGCCGACCCACGCGCTCTCGCGCGAGTGGGCGGTCGTGATCAGCGCCGATTCGGTGCAAGCGTGCCTGGCCGGCTGGGAGCAGCCGAGCCCGGAGCCGCTGCCCGATGCCCACCGCCGGTTCGAGGTGCTGTGGTCATTCGATCCCGCGGTGGTCGCCGACGCGATCGAGATCGCCGTGGAGCTCGTCGAGCCGCTCGACGCGCGCGTGGCTCGGAGCATCGCCACCGCCGCCGCCGCGCCGGCCCACCCCGAGCAGGCGCTGCAGTGCGGCGGGGTGCTGGCCCAGCGGATGACGGGGTACCTCGGGCAGCTGCTGGCGGCCTCGCCGTCGCTCCCGGGGGACTGAGCTCCGGAAGCGTGCGCGCTGGCGCGCCGGCCCGTCCCGCGGCCCGGTTCCGAGGCTCACCACCCACGTAGCGCCGCGTCACCGGCGCGTCCCTGATTGGATACCCGGCCTGAGGAGACACGAACGGCGAGGAGACGTGATGGCGGAGCGAGCGGCAATCGTGACGGGCGGTTCGAGCGGGATCGGGTACGCGATCGCGGAGATGCTGCTCGACGAGGGGTATGCGGTGACGATCGCCGCCCGCCGTCCCGAGAAGCTCCAGGACGCGCTGGCGTCGCTGGCGGGCGACGGGCGCGAGCTCGCCCACGTCGCCGGCAACATGGCCTCCGAGGACGTCGTCGCCCAGGTTGTGGCCGAGCACCAGGCGCGCTTCGGGCGGCTCGACGTGCTCGTCAACAACGCCGGCGTCGGGGTCGGCGCCGCCGTCGCGGACATCGACACCAAGCGCCTGGACATGCAGCTCGCCGTCAACCTGCGCTCGATCGTCCTGTTCTACCGTCAGGCCGTGCCGCTGCTGCGTGAGGCGGCGGCACAGCACCACAACGCCCTGGTCGTCAACACCTCCTCGATCTCCGGGAAGTCCGGCGAGCCGTGGCTCTCGGTCTACTCGGCCACCAAGGCCGGGGTGATCGGCTTCACCGAGGCGATGAACAAAGAGCTCGGCGGCGACGGCATCAAGTCCTGCGCGCTGTGCCCGGCGTTCGTCGACACGCCGATGACCGAGTTCGTCAAGCAGAACGTCGCCGCCGCGGACATGATCCGGGCCGAGGATGTCGCCGAGGCGGTGCGGATGCTGCTGCGCCTCTCCCCCGCGTGCGTCATCCCGGAGATCATCTTTCAGCCGCCGGGCGCGATGCCCGCCGGCCTGCCGATCTAGTGTCCCCGTCCGCGAGCGATCCGCGGAGGCGGGTGGTCTAGCGGCTCGTCCGGACGAGGCCCGCGGGCTCCGCGTCGGCCACCGTCTCGCGCTCGGTCTCGAGCCGTTCGAGGATCCGCTCGTACTCGTCGTAGCGCCGCACGACGCGGGTCCATGCCCACCCGGGCCGGCCGGCGAGCTCCGGTGCGCGGTGAGGTTCGCCGGGCCGCTCGGGCTCCGTGCGCCGCCGGGCGCGCAGCTCGAGGTGCTCATGGCGCGCGGCGGCCAGCTCGCCGACCGGGGCGTCGTCCTGGAGCAGGCTCGCCTCGAGGTGCGCGGTGAGGATGAGCAGCTCGCGGTGCGTGGCGCGCCGGGCCCGAGCGGTGCGCGAGCCGCGGAAGGCCACCCGGTCCCAGGCGTCAGCGAACGCGATCAGGCCCGTCCGGCCGCCGGCGCGGTGGGCCGCCAGCATCGGGCAGATGCCGTCGCCGTTGGCGTAGGCGCCGACGATGATGTCGTTGCCGGCGATGCCCGCCAGCATCGCCTCGCGCGTCCGGCGGGGCAGGCAGTCGATCGCCAGCCGCAGATTCTCGATGGTCGCTCGGGGTCTCGTTCGCATAGGGTGTGCCGCCGGTTGCGTCCGGCGACGTGGGTCACTGTAATCGTCAGCGTTGGCGCGCTCAAGCGATCGCCTGGAGACGAAAGGAACCTTGCACATGAAGCTCGGAGTGAACATCGGCTACTGGGGTCTCGGCATCGGCCCGCAGGACCAGCTGGAGATCGTCCAGGAGGCCGAGCGACTCGGGTATGACTCGGTGTGGGCGGCCGAGGCCTACGGCTCCGACGCCGCGACGGTGCTGGCGTGGCTCGCCGCCGGGACGAGCACGATCAAGCTCGGCTCGGCCATCTTCCAGATGCCCGGCCGCACCCCCGCGCTCACCGCGATGACCGCCGCGACGATCGACGAGCTCTCCGGTGGGCGGATGGTGCTGGGGATCGGGTCCTCCGGACCACAGGTCGCCGAGGGGTGGCACGGCCAGCGGTTCGCCCGCCAGCTGCAACGCACGCGCGAGTACGTGGCCGTCGTGCGCATGGCGCTGGCCCGCGAGCGGGTGCAGTTCACCGGCGAGACGCTCGAGCTGCCGCTGCCCGACGGGCCGGGCAAGGCGCTGAAGCTGATGATCAACCCGGTGCAGGAGCGGATTCCGATCTTCCTGGCGGCGATCGGCCCCAAGAACACGGCGCTGGCCGGCGAGATCGCCGACGGCTGGCTCCCGACGTTCTTCTCCCCCGAGTACGTCGCTGACTTCCGCGAGCTGCTCGGGGAGGGCGCCGACCGCACCGGCCGCTCGCTCGACGCGTTCGAGATCGCCCCGACCGTGCAGTCGTACATCTCCGATGACCGCGAGGCGGCGCGCGACCTCATGCGGCCGGGGCTCGCGCTGTACATCGGCGGCATGGGCTCGCGAAAGCAAAACTTCTACAACAACCTCGTGCAGCGCTACGGGTTCGAGGACGCGGCGGGCACGGTCCAGGACCTCTACCTCGACGGCAAGAAGGCCGAGGCCGGCGCCGCGCTGCCCGATGAGCTGATCGACATGATCACCCTGTGCGGCCCGCGTGACGTGGTTCGCGAACGGATCGCGGCATTCCGCGATGCCGGTGTCGGCACGCTGATGGTGATGCCGATGGCGTTGGGGCGCGAGGACCGCATCGAGCAGCTGCGGGCGGTCGCCGAGCTCGCCGGGTGAGGATCTTCCTCGGCGCGTTCGGCCAGCCCGGCCACGCGTTCCCCATGCTCGCGCTCGGCGCGGAGCTGGTCACACGCGGGCATGAGGTGACCTACGAGACGTGGTCGCGCTGGGGCGAGGCGGTGGAGAGCCACGGGATGCGCTTCGTGGCGGCGCCCGAGTACCCCGTGTTCCCCACCCAAGCGCAGCCGCTGGGGCCCTACGAGGCGGTGGCCCGAGCCACCGAGGTGACGCGCCCGGCGGTGGTGGCGGCGGCGCCCGACGTGGTGGTGCATGACATCCTCACCCTGGCGCCGGCGATGGCGGCGGAGCTCGAGGGCATTCCGGCGGCCACCCTCGTCCCGCACGTGTATCCGGTCGGTCAGGCCGGATTCCCACCGTACGCACTCGGCGCCCGGATGCCGCGCACGCGGGTCGGGGGCACGCTGTGGCGCGCGTTTGACCGCCCGGTGCGGTCCGGGCTGGAGCGCGGGCGCGCCGACCTCAACGAGACCCGCCGCCGGCTCGGCCTGCCGCCGGTGACGCGACTGCACGGCGGACTCAGCCAGGCCCTGACGATGGTCGGCACGCTGCCCGCGCTCGAGTATCCGCGCCAGTGGCCCGAGCATGTGCACGTCGTCGGCCCGCTCATGTGGGAGCCGCCATGCGAGCCGGTGAGCCCGCCGCCGGGGGACGCACCGCTCGTGCTGGTGGCGCCCTCAACCGCCCAGGACCCGACGCATCGCCTGCTGCGGGCAGCACTGGCC
>DATCFW010000445.1:0-2066 GCA_036509295.1 Solirubrobacteraceae bacterium
ACCGGCGTCGGCCGGTACGGATCATCCGCGCCCCCAGTCGGCGGGGAACTGCACCGGACCGAGCGCCTGGACCTCGGGTTCGAGCTCCACGCCGAACCGCTCCTTGACCCGCCGCCGGCCCTCGGCCATGAGCGCGACGACGTCGGCGGTGGTGGCGTCGCCGAAGTTCTCGACGAAGTTCGCGTGCTTGACGGCGAAGCCCGCTCCGCCGACCCGCAGGCCGCGACAGCCGGCCGCCTCGAGCAGCTGCCCGGCGCTGCGGCCGCCGGCGCGCGGGTCATCGGGGTTCTTGAACGTGGAGCCGAACGTCTTGATGCCAGACGGCTGGGCGGCCCGGCGCTGGTCGCGCATCACGCTCAGCGTCCGCTTGACGTCCTCCGTGGCGGCGGGCGCGAGCGCGAAGGCGGCCCGGGCGACCACCTCGTCCGGGCCAAGACCCGATCGCCGGTAGGCGAATCCGAGCTCGTCGGGCGCCCGGCGGACCGTTCCGCCGGCGCTGGTGACGTCAACCCATTCCAGCGCCGTGGCCAGCTCGCCGCCGTAGGCATTGGCGTTCATCCGGACCGCGCCGCCCACGGTGCCGGGGATGTTGACCCCGAACTCGATCCCGGTGAGGCCGGCCCGGGCCGCCTGCGCCGAGACGGCGGGCAGCCGCGCGCCGCCGCCGCAGCGGATGCGGGTGCCGTCCACGGTGATCTGGCTGAGTTCGTTGTCGAGTTTCAAGATGAGTCCGCGGACGCCGGCATCCGCCACCAGGAGGTTCGACCCCGACCCGACGACCCCTACCTCCAGACCCTCCGCCGCCGCCCACGCGAGCAGCGATTCGAGCTCTGAGATCGTCCCCGGCCGCGCGAACCGCTCCGCCGGTCCGCCGGTCCGGATCGTCGTCAGCCGGGCCAGCGGATAGTCGCGCTGAACGCTCGGGGGATCGCCGGTCATCACCGTGGGGCAGCGTAGAACCCGCCCCGGCGGCCGTCAGGGCCCGCGACGAGTGCGCGCCGTCAGCCGATCAGCGAACGGCCGAGCGCGTCGATGTTCCCGGCGCCCATCATCAGGCACAGGTCCCCGGCGCGGAGCGTGGCGAGCAGGAACGCCCGCGCCGCGTCGAATCCGGGCATCCACGCCACCGGGCGGCTGCCGCTGCCGCTGCCGCTGTCCGCCGCGTACTGGGCCACCAACCGCCCGCTGACCCCCGGAAAGTCCTGCGCCCGCTCGCGCGCCTCGTAGATCGGGAGCACCACGACTGCGTCGGCGGCCGCCAATGTGGTGCCGAACGCCGCCGCCAGCGCTCGCGTGCGCGAGTACAGGTGGGGCTGGAACACCGCGATGACCCGGCGCGACCCCAGCGAGCGCGCGGCGGCCACCGTGGCGGCCACCTCGGTCGGATGGTGGGCGTAGTCGTCGTACACCGCGGCGCCGGTGGGCGTCTCCCCGAGCAGCTCCATTCGCCGGCGGGCGCCGCGAAACGCGCCCAGGGCCGCGGCGGCGGCGTCCGGATCGGCGCCGGCCAGCGCGCAGGCGGTGAGGGCGCCGGCGGCATTGATGGCGTTGTGGGCCCCGGGCACCGTCAGCTCCACGTCGATGCCGTGCCAGCGAAAGACGGAGCCGCCGGGGTGCACGCGGGCGTCGGCGGCGTCGTACGGAACGCCTCCGCCGGGGCACAGCGCACGCAGCGCCGGCCGGTCCCAGACCACCGCGCCCCCGCCCGCGCGGGCCATGAAGGTGCGGAACGTGTCCTCGAGATCGAGCACGGAGCTGTACGTCGAGTGATGGTCCAGCTCCGCGTTGGTGAGGATCGCGATCTCGGGCGTGAGCTTGAGCAGGGAGCGATCGGACTCGTCGGCCTCGACGACGATCCACTCCCCCGTTCCCCAGCCGGCGTTGGCGCCGGTGGACCGCAGCTCGCCGCCGACCACGTAGGAGGGATCGAGCCCTGCGCCCTGGAGCGCCTGCACCACCATTCCCGAGGTGGTCGTCTTGCCGTGGGTGCCGGTGACCGCCAGGCAGCGACGCAGCGCCGCGATCTCCGCGAGCAGATCGGCGCGATGGAGCTCGCGGCTCGCCGC
>DATCFW010000446.1:0-10600 GCA_036509295.1 Solirubrobacteraceae bacterium
TCCTCGGCCAGACCGAGGTGGAGAACTTCCACGTGAGCGCCGGGTGGGGGACCTACGGCTTCAAGGCCGCCCCGATCGTCGGCAAGACGCTCGCCGAGCTCGTCGCCACCGGGCGCCAGCCGGATCTGATCGAGCCGTTCAGGCTGGAGCGGTTCTACGAGGACAACCTCGTGTCCGAGCTTGCCGCCGCCGCCGTCAGCCATTAGTCAAACGCCCGCCAGACACCCAGAGGAGACGGATGAGATGAAGAGCAACCTCGAGATCGCCCAGGCGGCGACGCTGCGTCCGATCGCGGAGATCGCAGAGCAGATCGGCCTGGAGGCGGACGAGGTCTTCGCCTACGGCCGCTACAAGGCCAAGGTCGATCTGTCGGTGCTCACCCGGCTGGCCGACCGCTCCGACGGCAAGCTGATCGATGTCACTGGAATGACCCCGACCAAGTTCGGGGAGGGCAAGTCGACCACCTCGGTGTCGCTGACCCAGGGCCTGGGAAAACTTGGCGAGAACGCCTGCTACTGCACCCGGGAGCCGTCGGTCGGCCCGGTGTTCGGCATGAAGGGCGGTGCGGCTGGGGCGGGCTACGCGCAGGTGGTGCCGATGGAGGACCTCAACCTGCACCTCAACGGTGACCTCCACGCGATCACCGCTGCCAACAACATGCTCGCCGCCGTGATCGATGCCCACATCCTGCAGGGCAACGCGCTCGGGCTTGACCCGCTTTCAGTCACCTGGAAGCGATGCGTGGACATCGACGACCGCGCGCTGCGCCAGATCGTGATCGGGCTCGGCGGCCGCCTGAACGGGATCCCGCGCCAGACCGGCTTTGACATCACCGCCGCGTCGGAGGTGATGGCGATCCTCGGGATGGCGTCCGACCTGTTTGACCTGCGCCGGCGCCTGGGCGCGATCACCGTCGGCGCGACCTACGACGGCGAGCCGGTGACCGCCGAGCAGCTGCACGCGGCGGGCTCGATGGCGGTCTTGATGAAGGACGCGATCAACCCCAACCTGGTGCAGACGCTGGAGGGCCAGCCGGCGTTCATGCACGCCGGGCCGTTCGCCAACATCGCGCACGGCAACAACTCGGTGGTGGCCGACCGCGTGGCGCTCAAGGTGTGCGACTACGTGGTCACCGAGTCGGGCTTCGGCTCTGACCTCGGGATGGAGAAGTTCATGGACATCGTCTGCCCGGCCGGCAACATCCGGCCCGACGCCTGCGTGATGGTGGCGACGGTCCGGGCGCTCAAGCACCATGGCGGCCACCTCGACGACCCGCGGGCGACCCGCGCGCAGGGGCTGCAGGCGATCGAGACCGGGATCGCGAACCTCCACCACCATCTCAAGAACGTCGCCGCCTTCGGGGTCCCGTGCGTGGTGGCCGTCAACCGCTTCCCGACCGACACCGACGAGGAGTGCGAGCTGGTGCGCAGGCTCGCGCTGGAGGGCGGGGCGTTCGCCGCGGAGATCAACGAGGGGCCCGCCAAGGGCGGCGACGGCGCGGTCGCACTGGCCGAGGCGGTTCGCGAGGCTACTGAGCAGCCGTCGAGCTGGAAGCCGCTCTACACCCCGGAGGCGACGATCCGCGACAAGATCGAGGTGGTCGCCAAGCGCATCTACGGCGCGCGCGGAGTGCACTATTATCAGGCCGCGGACGAGAAGATCGCGGCCTACCAGGCCAACGGGATGGGCGAGCTGCCGGTCTGCATGGCCAAGACCCAATACTCGCTCTCGGCCGACGCGACGCTGCTCAACGTCCCGCGCGACTTCGAGATTCCGATCCGAGACATCCGCGCCTACACCGGCGCCGGCTGGCTGGTGCCGCTGTGCGGTGATATCCAGCAGATGCCGGGGCTGTCCCGGACCGCGGCCGTCTATGACGTGGACATCGACGAGCACGGCCGGACGGTGGGCCTGTTCTAACCGACGAGCCCCTGACCGAGGTGCTCGGCCGGTTCGCGGCACGGACGCCGGCGCCGGGAGGCGGCAGCGCGGCCGCGGTGGCCTGCGCAGTGGCGGCCGCGCTCGTCGAGATGGCCGCCGAATTTGCCGGCGAGGCCGGTGGCGCCGACGCGGCCGGAGACCGGGCTGCGCAGCTGCGCCGGCGCGCTGTGGAGCTGGCCGATCTCGATCTGGCGTCCTATCGCCCGGTGTTGGAGGCCCTGCGCCGGGGAACCGATGACCTGGGGCGACCCGACGCGCTGGCCGGTGCCCTGTCCACGGCGACCGAGATCCCGCTCGAGGTGGCCCGGGTGAGCGCGGAGGTGGCGGCGCTGGCCGCCGGGTTGGCCGAAACCGGCAGCCGCCACCTGATCGGGGATGCGACTGCGGCGGCGCTGTTGGCCCATGCGGCCTGCCAGGCGGCGACGGTGCTCGTCCAGATCAACCTCAAAGGCGCCACGGACGAGCGTCCGACCCAGGCGGCACAGTGGTGTGGCGACGCCGACGCTGCCCGCCGACGGGCGCTGTCCACAGCGCATGAAAGGTGACGTCGGTGGGTAGCTCCGCTGCGAGCCAAGGAGATTCGATGCGCCCCCCGCCATCGCCGCTCTCAACTCGGATCCCGCCGGTCGACCGGCCACCATCAGATCGTCGTTCGGGAGACGAGCAGAGCCGGCAGCCGCCCAAACCGTGCCCGAAGCGCAGCCTCAACGAGGGCGCGCACAAGCTGCGCGACCGCGACTGAGCCGGTCGCGGGCCGGCACCCGCTGAACGCTGATTGACCAAACCTCCGCCAGAGGAAATACGATTCCCCCCGAATTGAGATTCGGGTCGAGGAGTCGGGTTCAGATCACACGCGGACGATCACCACTGAAGGCAGACGCGATCGTCGACGACGGCGGCGCGGCCACCGAGGGCGTGGTCGGGGCCCATCGCCCGTCGCTCGTCGACGGCGCCGAGCGCGCGCTGCGCAACTGGTTGGCGCCCGGGCGCTACCGCCAGGGCGACCGGCTGCCGCCCGAGCACGAGGTGGCGGCGATGCTCGGCGTGTCGCGCGGCACGCTGCGCAGCGCTCTGCGCCGCCTGGAGGAGAGCGGAGAGATCGTGCGCCGGCAGGGCAGCGGCACCTTCGTGGGACGGATGGCGGTACCGACAGCATTCGGCGAGCGGCTGGAGCGGCTGGAGCCCTACTCGTCGGTGGCCGCCCGGCGCGGGCTGCAGCTCACTGCGATCGATCTCAAGATCGAGCACCGTGCGGTGGGCGGGGAGGCCGGCGAGGCGCTCGGCCTCGACCCCGGCGCGACCACGATGGCGATCACCCGGACGCTCGTCGCCGGCGGCGCCCCGGTGGCGGTCATGTTCGACGTCGTCCATCCGCAGATCGCGCTGTCGGCCGACGATCTGCGGGGGGCGCTGACCCGGGGCCAGATGGTGCTCGACGTGCTCATCGAGATCGGCGTCCCGGTCGCCTACGCGCGCACCCGGGTGATGCCGACGCTGCTCACCGCTCGCGACCGTGCCGGCAAGCAGCTCGGGATCCGCAGCACGACCGCCGGCCTCGAGCTCGAGGAGCTGATCTTCGCCGGTCGCGACGACCGGGTCGCGTACTCCCGGGACCTGTTCGCCCCCGGGGGTATCGAGGTGATGGTGATGCGCTCGCTCGAGTCCGCGACGCCGGCGCGGGTCGCGGGCCGGACAGCGTCCGGTCGCGGCGGCGCCAACGGCGGACGCGGCGGCCGGGCCGGCGGGGCCGACCGGGCCGACCGGAGACAGCCTCCTGGCCGGTAGCCGCTCGGTTGGCTCGGTGGCGCGGGCCACACAGCTGCTCGACGTGCTCGCCGCCAGCGATGCCGGGCTCGGCGTCAACGAGCTGGCTCGGCGGATCGGGGTCAATGCCAGCACCGCCTCACGACTGCTCGCCACCCTGCAGGAGGCGGGACTCGTCACCCGCACCGACGGCGGGCCCTACCGGCTCGGTCTGAAGCTGGTGACGCTGTCCGAGCGGGTCCTGGCCCAGCTCGACGTGCGCCAGCTCGCTCGCCCGCTGCTGGCGCGGCTGGTGGCCGAGACGGGGGAGACGGCGACCCTGTCGCTGCCCGGCGAGCACGAGGCGATCACGGTCGACTTCGTACCGTCGCCGTCGAGCGTGGTGAGCATGGCCCGGGTCGGTCGGCCGAGCGTCCCCCACGCCACCGCCGCCGGCAAGGTGATGCTGGCGTTCACCGGCGCGACGGTGAACCGCACGCTGGCCGCCTTCACCGATCGCACGATCACCGATCCGCCCGTGCTGCATGCCGAGCTGGCGGTGGTGCTCGCGCGGGGGTGGGCCGAGGCGGTGGGTGAGCGCGAGCCCGACCTGGCCGCGCTGGCGGCGCCGGTGCTCGGTCGCGGCGGGGTGCTGGTCGCGATCCTCGGCGTCCAAGGCCCGGTGTCACGGCTGCCGGCCGCGACGCGGCGTGCGCTGCGCGAGCCGCTGCTGGCCGCGGCGAGCACGCTGAGCACCGCTCTCGGCGGCGCGCCCGGCGGGCGCGGAGCTTCGGACTCCTGAGACGATTGATTGCACGGTGGGCGCCGCGGGCGGGGGTCGCTCAGGGTCGGGACGCTCGCGGCGACGCCATCGTGCGACCCGCGGCTGCCACGGTCAAAAACGGCGGCAACGAACAGGGGCGTATTTCGTGGGCGTGGTGGCGGGTCGCTCGGGGGAGACCGCCGGCTGGCGCCGGCTCTCACTCTCGACCTCGCCTGCGCTCGGTGAGGATGACGCGACGTCGTTGGCCTGCAAACGTCCCTCTGGGCCTCACCGCCGGGCCATGAGGGACGTTTGCGGTCGTGACGGCAGCGAACGTCCCTGGCATTTCTCGCGCTGAGTTTCGGGGGGCGTTTGCCGTCGTGACGACGGCGAACGTCCCTCGAACGCCGCCGGCCGGCCCGCGAGGGACGTTTGCAGGCCCCACAGCCGCAACCGAACCCAACCCCCTTCCCCAGCAGGCCGTTTTTCGCCCTTCAAACCGACGCGTGCACAGCGGCACACCCGCCGCGACGATCACCCACCCGGCCGCCGGCGATGTCCCACCAGCGACGCCGATCGGAGACCGCGGGGCGAGTACTACCAGCCGATTGACGGACAGGAGCGACCAGGGCAGCGCCACTCCGCGGGCTCTGGGCTGGCTCACAGCGTTCTCCTAGACGTAACGAGCTGCGGCGCCACGGGTCATCGTCCGCCCGCCTCCGGCGGATGACCCGCTCAGCTCCAGGGATAGGGGCTGTGCGAGACCGGGTGCAGGTCCCCGGTGGCGAACCGTTCGTAGCGGAACGGGTGCAGCAGCGACGAGTGCTCACCCCCGAGTACGCGGGCGATCTCCTTACCGACGGCGATCATCTTGTAGCCATGGTTGGAGTCCGCCGCCACGAACACGTTGGGGCGCATGTAGTCGAACACCGGGAAGTTGTCGACGGTGAACGCGCCGACGCCGCCGGAGCGGACCTGGCGGTACTTCGCCCGCGCACCCTCGAACCGGGTGAGGCAGTGCGACAGCGACGCTGACCACATGTCGGCAAAGCCGGCGTCGACGCTGCCGGTCGGGTACGGGTCGACCTGGAACTCGGGTCCCACCGTCAGCGGCTGGGCGCCGCCCTGGACGCTGTCGCGGTCGGGTTTGAAGTACACGCCCCAGAAGTCCTCCGTGATCAGGGTCCCGTCGTCGGCCCGCAGCGGCTGATCGGAGTCGACGTGGAGCACCGGCGAGGAGGCGCCGTCGTTGGTGACGAAGATCGCCGGATCAAACGCCGCCTCGCCCTCCTGCAGGTACCAGTAGGTCCACATCGGCTGGTCGGCGATCACCTGACCGTCGGGCTGGCACACGTCGAGCCGGTCGGGCAGGTTCAGCATCGACCACAGCGATCCGATCCACGGGCCGACCGCCACCACCACCTGGTTGACCGAGATGTTGCCCTCGCTGGTGCGTACCGCCATGACCGCGCCGGACTGGTCCGATTCGAAGCCGAGCACCTCGACGCCGGTCTCGATCTGCGCCCCAGCGGCGCGGGCGAGGTCGGCGAGGCCGAGCATCGACTCCTTGTTGAAGGCATACCCGCCGGCCTGTTCGTGCAGGCAGACGCTCAGGCCCGGGGCGCGCCAGTCGTGGTAGAGCGAGCGCATGTGCCGCGCCACCGCGTCGGTGCCGACGTACAGCTCGGAGGGGTAGCCGATGCGCTGCTGGCGCTCATGCACCGCCGTCAGGTCCTCCACCTGAGCGGCCGGGCCGAGCGCGATGTAGCCGTTCGGGTGGTAGTGCAGGGCCGAGGCCTCTGATTCCCACACCTCGACGCAGGCCGCCATCAGCTCCTGCATCGCCGGCTGGAAGTAATTGTTGCGCACGATGCCGCAGGCGATCCCGGACGCGCCGGCGGCGACGTCGGTCTTGTCGACGACGAGCACCTCCTCTCCCCGGCGCGCGAGGTGCCACGCGGTGGAGAGGCCGTGGACCCCGGCGCCGATGATCAGGGTCGGGGTGGAGGAGGGAAGGCGGTCGGACACGGCGGACGCTCCTAGCGGTTGCCTATAGCGCAATAGAATTGGGAAGGACGCAACAGAATAGCTCGGAGACCGGACCGAGGTCAAGCGCGACTCTTGCGGTAGGCGGGGCCGCTTGGTATAAACGCGCCGTGTACCAATTTGTCCAGTCGCGCGGCTGCGGTAGGGACGGACGGCGGCGCGCTGGGACGACCGTGCGTGCCGCGCAGACTCAGATCACAGCGGGCGAGACCCGCGCGTGAGCCATTGAGCGAAATGACCCATTGCGCCGGCCAGCGCCGCGGCGCCTGAGAGGAGTGGAGATGGCGACAGCAGTGGACGAGCCGCAGTTCGGCGGCAACGTGGCAACGGTCCTCTCCAGTTCGCGGATCGAGCCCGCACCAGCGACGCTCGAAGCCGCGCGCAACGCGCCGGGCCGCGCCGAGAGGATCGAGGCGCTGACCCGACGGATCGAGGCCGAGGGCGTCAAGTACGTCTTCTTCCAGCAGGTGTCGATCACCGGCCGGGTGATGGGCAAGGGCGTGGTGTCGTCCTTCTTCTCGCAGGTCGCCGAGAAGGGCTATCAGCTCGTCTACGGCGCCACTGCCAATCTGTTCACCGACCGCTATGGCAACTACATCGGCTTCGGTCCCGAGGAGTCAGAGCTGGCCGCCGTCGCGGACCTCGACACGTTCGCCGTGCTCCCGTGGGACAACCGCGTCGCCCGCGTCTACTGCGATTGCTATGACACCGAGACCGGTGAGCTGCTCGACGCCGATCCCCGCCAGAACCTCAAGCGGATCGCCCACGAGTTCGAGTCAGAGCTCGGCTATCAGTTCCTGATCGGTATCGAGCCCGAGATGATGTGGCTGCGCAAGCCCCGCGACGGGGAGGAGCCCCAGGGCGTCACCAAGCCCTACTGCTACCACATCCATCAGTTCGAGGAGCTCCGTCCGGTGCTGCTCGACGTCGTCGAGTACGGGCAGGCGCTCGGCCTGGACATGAGCTATGGGGACCACGAGGATGCCCCCGGACAGCTCGAGCTCAACTTCCGCTTCGACCGGCCGGTGCGCACCGCTGACAACATCACCACCTACCGCCAGGTGTGCGCCGCCGTCGGGCGCAAGCACGACCTGCTGCCGACCTTCATGCCCAAGCCGTTCACCGGGGTGTCGGCCAACGGCCACCACCACCACTTCACCCTGATGGACGACGACGGCAACAACGTCTTTCACGATCCCGACGGCCCGGCGCAGCTGTCGCAGTTCGCCCGCCACTTCCTCGGCGGGATGCTCGAGCACTTCCCGGCGCTGATGTGCGTCGGCAATCCCACGGTCAACTCGTACTGCCGCATGTGGGACACCGGCTTCTGGGCGCCGATCTATAAGAACTGGGGCTGGCAGAATCGCACGACGACCGTTCGGGTGGCCTCGGGTGGCCGGTTCGAGTACCGCGGCGTCGACTCGTCCTGTAACCCGTATCTCACCGTCGCGACGCTGTTGCGCGCCGGGCTGGACGGCGTCCGCCGGGAGATCGATCCCGGGCCGCCCCAGCAGGGCAACACGTATGACCTGCTCGCCGAGGGGGCGCAGATCGAGAAGGTGCCCGACAGCCTCGGCAAGGCGCTCGAGGCGCTCGCCGCCGACGACGTGATCAAGAGCGCAATGCCCGGTCGCCTGTACAAGGTGTTCAACCACTACAAGCGCGACGAGTGGGAGCGCTACCTCGCTGCCGTCACCGACTGGGAGCGCAATGAGTACCTGGAGGTCCTGCCCTAGGGGGCCCGCCCGCCCCCACCATTCGCCCCCAGACCATCAGGACCGTTACCGGAGACAACCACCATGTGCGGAATCGCAGGCATCATCTACAAGAACGGGAACGGCGCGCATCGCATCGGCCGCGACATGACGAGCATGTTGCAGTCGATGAAACACCGCGGGCCCGACTCCACCGGGTACGCGCTGTATCACGCTCCGTTTGAGGAGCTTGTCGTCCGGATCAACCTGGCCCCGTCCACCGCGCCGCGGGACCTGGACTTCGCCGACGACGTCCGCCGGCGCCGCCGCGAGGTGCAGGCCCGGCTCACGGCCGCGGGGGCGACGATCAAGGGGACCGAGGACGTCAACGAGTACACGTTCAGCGCCACCGTCGTCTACGACGGGGATCTCAAGCGCCTCGCCGACCACGTCGAGTCGGTCCCGCACACCGAGGTGCTGTCACTCGGTCACTCGCTGGAGATCGTCAAGGACCTGGGCGACGCCAAGACGGTGTCTGAGTCCTACGGCCTGGACGACTACTTCGGCTCGCACGGCATCGGCCACGTCCGGATGGCGACCGAGTCCGACGTGGACATCGCCAATGCCCATCCCTACTGGGCGTATCCGTTCTCCGACGTGGCCGTCGTCCACAACGGCCAGCTGACCAACTATCACCAGTGGCGCCGCCGGCTCGAGGCCAACGGCCACCGGTTCGCGTCGATGTGTGACTCCGAGATCATCGCCGTCTATCTCGCCGACCGGATGGCCAACGGCGACTCGTTGGAGGAGGCGATGCACCGTTCGCTTGCGGACCTCGACGGCGTGTTCACGTACGTATGCGTCACCGAGGACGCGCTCGGCATGGCCAAGGACGAACTGGCGGCCAAGCCGCTCGTCCTTTACGAGGGTGAAGACATGGTCGCGCTCGCCTCCGAGGAGATGGCGATCCGGGCGATCATCGACCGTGAGATCGAGACCTACGACCCCTACGAGAGCACGGTGATGGTATGGACACGGTGAACCAGGCTCGGCCGGTGACTGAGGAGCCGCAGTTCGACGCCCGTGGGTTGGTCGAGCTTAACGCCCGCGTCCCGCGGGTATCCGAGATCGATGGTGATCGCGCGAGCTTCGATGCCGGCCCGCTGACCACCCGGCAGATCAACCTCGAGCTGCGGTGGCTGCTGTACGAGCAGGGCGTGCGCGAGGTGACCGTTTCGAACCCCGCCGCCCGGCATTCGCTGGGAGCAGGTCTGCTGACGCGCTGCACCCTCCGCTTCGAGGGAAGCCTCGGCTACTTCGCGCTCGGCATGATCGACGGTCCCGAGGTCCACATCGCCGGCCGCGTCGGCTGGTCGGCGTGCGAGAACATGATGTCCGGCGTGGTCGTGATCGAGTCCAACGCCGGCTCGCTGACCGGCGCGGCGATCCGCGGCGGCGATCTCGTGATCAAGGGGCAGGTCGGCGCCCGGACCGGCATCGACCAGAAGGGCGGCACGATCATCGCGCTCGGTGACGCCGGCTCGATGACCGGGTTCATGATGCAGCGCGGCCGCCAGATCATCTGCGGCAACGTCGGTCCTGGCCTGGGGGACTCGATGTACGACGGCGAGCTGTACGTCGGCGGCACCGTGAAATCGCTCGGGGTGGACTGCGTGGAGGGCGAGTGGAACGACGCTGACACCGAGCTGATCGAGCGCAAGTTCCGCATCTACGGCCTCGGATCGCCGCCGTCCTTCCAGAAGTTCGTGTGCGGCAAGAAGCTCTACAACTACGACTCGCTCGAGCCATCCGAGCGCAAGCTCGTCCTCTAGAAAGGAGGCTCGCCATGGCTGCTATCGACGAGAACGCACCCACCGCCCGCAACGTCCTCGGGCACTCGAAGATCTTCACCCCGGAGGTCATCGACGATATCCATGTCAAGTCAGAGCTCGGCCGCTACCGGATGCGTGGCTTCTCGATGTTCAAGAAGATCCCGCACTGGGACGAGCTGATGTTCATGCCGGGGACGCTCACCCGGTTCGTGATCGAGGGCTACCGGGAGAAGTGCGTGACCAAGACGGTCCTCGGCGCGCGCTTCGCCGCCAAGCCGATCACGCTCGACATCCCCGTCTACATCACCGGCATGTCGTTCGGCGCGCTGTCGCTCGAGGCGAAGATGGCGCTGGCCAAGGGCGCGTCGATGGCCGGCACCGCGACGTGCTCCGGCGAGGGCGGGATGATCCCGCCCGAGCGTGACCTGTCGACCAAGTGGTACTACCAGGTGATCCAGAGCCGCTACGGCTTCAACCCCCATCACCTGATGTTGGCCGACGCGGTGGAGTTCTTCATCGGCCAGGGGTGCAAGGTCGGGCTGGGCGGCCATCTCATGGGCCAGAAGGTGACCGAGCAGGTC
>DATCFW010000447.1:0-4617 GCA_036509295.1 Solirubrobacteraceae bacterium
CGTCGTCCTGCAGTCAATGCTGTCGACCAACGAGGAGGGGCCGGCCGCCAGCTCCGATCCGCGCGCCGCGGCCGCGCTGGCCTCGCCGCTGGAGTCCGAGGCGTATGACTGCCACGACCTGCGGGCGATCCTGGTCCACCATACCCGCTCGAGCGGGCTGCGGATGGCGGCGGCGATGAACCATCTGGTGCAGGGGCCGGCGGGCATGGCCACCGACGTCGAGGCGTTCCCCGATCACGCGCGGATGGTGGTGACGGCCCATCTGACGCCCGACACGCCGCTGCGGATCGTCTCGACGACCTCGAGCACAGCACGCGTGACGGCATCCACATCGCCTCGGTCGCCGGCACGTGGATCGCGGCGGTGGCCGGGTTCGGCGGCATGCGCGATCACGGCGGCGAGCTGAGCTTCCGTCCCCGCCTCCCCGCCGCGCTCACCCGCCTGAAGTTCCGGCTCATGTACCGCGGCACCAGCCTGCGGGTCGAGATCGACAACCAGCATGCGCGGTACTCGCTCTTGGATGGCCGGTCACTGGAGATCCGCCATCACGGGGACCCGGTGACGGTGGAGCCCGGACAGACCGTGGAGCTGGAGATCCCGCCGGCCGGGCAGCCCAGTCGGGCGGGTCGGATCGGTGAGGGCTCACGTACCTACGGGCGGGCGGTGACGCTGCCGACGTCGCCTGCGGCCAGGAAGGTCGTGTAGGCGAGCACCGCGCCCTGCTGCACATCGGACCGCTGCGGATCGCCGACGAGCGTCTGGTCGGCCTCCAGCAGCGCGCCGGTGGCCGCAGCGAAGACGAGCGTGGTGCGGACGAGCTGCCCGGAGCCGGCGGAATCGACGCTCACCGCCACCCCGGGCCGGCCGGCGCGGTCGGTGACCGTCCCGCTGTTAATCACCCCCGGAGCGCGGGCGAGCAACCGCAGGATCGCCGCCTGCGCCTCCGGCGGGACGGGCTGATCGGCGGTGAGGCCGGCGAGACCGAGGAACCCGGTCGCCGGGCCGGCGCCGGCCGGCGCCGCCGCCTGGAGGCGACGCACGAGCGCGACCGCGGTGATCGCCAGCGCCGGCAGCGCGGCGCCGGACGGGGCGCTCACCCGCGGAGTGCCCGTTTTGATGCGGGGGTCGCGGGCGAGCGTGACGACGCGACCGGTGCCGCCGCCGAGATCGCGCCACGACTCGATGATGACCGGGACGACAACGCTGGGTGGAGCGTGTCCCGAGCGCTGCGGCGCGAGCTGCCACGTCTCGCGCTTGACGTAGGCGTACGTGCCGTGGGGCGCCCCCACCAGGCCCGATCGTTGAGCGGCGACCGCGGCCAGGCGGATCAGCACCGCAGCGCCCGACGGCGGGAGCGGCGGACTGAGGGTCAGTGGCGCCGGCGTCGCCGCATACGTCGCCCGGGTCGGACCCCAGCCGAACAGCGGATGGCCGATGAGCGCGACGAACTCTGCGAGGAGCGCGATCGCGATGAGGAGATTCTGGAGCCGGCGCGGCCGGGAGTGCGCGTCGGGGCGCGACGGGGCGCGGGGCGGGTCACCCGCCGGCTCGTCGCGCGTCGCTGGGTCGAGTGGGTGCTCGCCGGCCATGCCACTGGAGTCAATCAGGCACCGATTCGCCCTGCGGAGACCCGGGTACGTGCTGACCATGCCCCAAGAACTGAACGTCGCAGATCTCAAGCTGCAATCGACCGCATTTCACCATCACGAGCGGATCCCGGACCGTCACAGCGGAGACGGCGAGGACGTCTCGCCCGAGCTGACCTGGTCCGGCGTCCCCGACGGTACGAAGGCGTTCGCGATCGTCGTGCACGACCCGGACGCCCCGCTGGTGGACGGGTTCACCCACTGGGTGGCGTACGGGATCCCGGGGGACGCCACCTCGCTCGCCGAGGGCGGCGGCAACGCCGTCCCGGGCACCAATTCGATGGGTGCCACAGGCTTCAATGGCCCGGCGCCGCCACCCGGACACGGCTCGCACCACTACTACTTCTGGATCTACGCGCTCGACGAGGACCTCGACCTGAAACCCGGCCTGGACCGGCGGGCGCTGCTGGAGCACATCGAGGATCACGTGATCGAGCAGGCGCGACTGGTCGGTACGTTTTCCCACTGAGCCTCAGAACGCCGGAAACCGGCGCGCTCAGGCCAGCAGGTGCACGATCGCGAAGACGCCGACGATCACCACCACCCCCCGGAGCGCCGCCGGCGGCAGCCGCCGGCCGATGCGGGCGCCCATGATGCCCCCGAGCAGGGATCCGCCGGCGATCAGACCGGCCGGCGCCCAGGCGACGTGCGCAGCGAACACGAACACCACCCCGGACACCAGGTTCACGAGCCCGGTGAGCACCACCTTGAGGGCGTTCAGGCGCTGTAGCTCGTCGTCCAGGCCCAGGGTGAGCACGGCGAGATTGAGGATGCCCTGGGCCGCCCCGAAGTAGCCGCCATAGATGCCGGCGATGCCCACCCCCAGCGTCGTCACCGGACCGGCCCGCCCGTTGGGACCCCGCCGGGGGGTCCGGCGGGCCGCCAGCATCCGTGACAGCCGTGGCTGGGCGACGATCTGCACCAGGGCGATGGCGATGAACACCGGGACGATCGTCTGGAAGGCCGACGCCGGGAGGGTGAGCAGCAGCACAGCGCCGATGATGCCGCCGGTCAGCGACGCCGCCGCCAGCGCCAGCACACGGCTCCGCTGCCCGGCGAGCTCGCGCCGGTAGCCCAGCGCTCCCGCCGCCGAGCCGGGCACCAGCCCGACGGTGTTGGTGACATTGGCCACCACCGGCGCGTAGCCGAAGGCCAGCAGCACGGGGAAGGTCACCAGCGTGCCGCTGCCGGCAACCGTGTTGATGGTCCCGGCGAACATGCCGGCGGCGAAGATCACGATGGCGTGCCACGGGCTCATCAGCGCTCTGGTGAGCTGAGTCCTGATGGTTGTCGGATAACTACGGCATCGGCCGAGAAGCCCGCTAGCCGCCGAGCCCCTTGAGATCGTGCCAACGCTCCCAGGCGCGGATCACCTGGAGCGCGATCTCCCGCAACTCGTCGCCCTGCGCGACAAACGCGGGAAGCGTCATCTGCACCTGCACCCCGTCCTCGCCCTCCAGCGTGATCCGGTGCTCACCGGTCTCCTCGCTGCGCTCAAACGGCAGGTAGGCCCAGCCGTCGGCGCCGGTGATCGGCGTCCTGCCGTGGCCGTCGCCGGCCTCACCCCCACCGCCCTCGGCCGAGAACATCACCGGCCGCTCGCCGCGTTGCCGGCGGAGCCGCTTCCGTCGGCCGCCGCGCCCGGTCCCGGCGGCTGGGCGTCGGTGCCGGCGGCGGCGGCGGGCTCCGGGGCGCGGTTCTGGACGAACTGGAAGCCGAAGCGGCCCTTCACGCACAGGTTGCCGGAGGTGATCGGATGATCGAACGGCGAGGTCACCTTCACGATCTCGTTGTCCTGCTCGTGCAGCTCGAGGCTGCAGCCCACTCCGCAGTAGCCGCAGATCGTGGTGGTCATGGTCTGCCGACTCTCGTCCCACGTGCCCGCCTGGCGGCGGTCGAACTCGCTCTTGAACATCAGCGCGCCCGTTGGGCACACCGCGATGCAGTTGCCGCAGTAGACGCACGCGGAGTCGGGTAGCGGGGCGTCGAACTCGGTGGCGATGCGAGCGTCGAACCCGCGGCCGGCGACGGCGATCGCGAACGTGTTCTGCCAGTCCGTCCCGCAGCCCTCGACGCACTTGTAGCAGAGGATGCACTTGGCGTAGTCACGCACATACAGCTCGTTGTCAATCTTGGGCGGCTGATGAACGGTGGCGGCGTGGCTGCCGTCCGGCACCTCGTGGTGTCCGGTGCGCAGCTGGTCGCGCTCGCCCGCGGCAAACGGCGGCGCGGGCGGTCCGTAGCGCTCCGGGCGGGCAGCGTACTCCTCGATCCAGCGCTCCACGTTGGGCGTCGTTGAGAGATCGACCGATGAGGCCAGGAACTCCAGCACCATCTTGCGGCTGTGCCGAACGCGCTCGGAGTGGGTCTCTATCTCCATCCCCTCCTCGACCTTGCGGGCGCACGACGGCACCAGCACCCGGGAGCCCTTCACCTCGACCACGCACACGCGGCAGGCGTTGATCGGCGTCAGGGTCCGCTCCCAGCACAGCGTCGGGATCTCGATGCCCTCACGCTGGGCCACCTGGAGGATCGTCATCCCTTCGCGGGCCTGCACCGTCTCGCCGTTGAGGGCGATCTCCACCGCCCGCGGCGGCGCCGAAACCTGAGCCCGGCTCATCCGTCACCTCCATGTAGTGAGAATACATCCAGCTTCGCCAGCGCCGATTCGATGGCATCCGCCGCGGTCTGCCCCAGACCGCAGATCGAGGCATCGCGCATGCTCACCTTGATCTCGTCCAGCAACGCGTGCTCATCGGAGACCGAGCCGCGCGGCCGTCCGTTGGCGAGCCTGGCCAGCGACTCCTCCTGGCGCACGGTCCCGACCCGGCAGGGCACGCACTGCCCGCAGGACTCATCGCGGAAGAAGGCGGCGATCCGCCGCAGGATCGCCGGCAGGTCGACGGTGTCGTCGACGACCATCACCACCCCAGACCCCATCGTCGTCCCCGCCGTGCGAGTGGCCTCAAAC
>DATCFW010000448.1:0-7955 GCA_036509295.1 Solirubrobacteraceae bacterium
GGACGGGGGCGCCTGGCACGGTGCTGTGTCGGCGCGCGGTCGCTACCCGGTCGGCAGCGGCGACGCGCTGCTCGCTGGGCTGCTGACCGCTTTGGCGGCGGGTGAACCGTGGCTCCGCGCGGCCGCGATCGGGCTGGGGGCGGCCGCGGCGAACGCTGAGCTTCCCGGAGCGGGCCGTCTGGATCCGCAGCGGGCGCGGGAGCTGGCGGCCGCTGCCCGGATCGTTGCTCTCGCCGGCGGGTGACCGCCGGCTGCCGAATGCCGACCGGCCGGGGGCCATTGAGCTCCGACCGTTCCGGGTGCGCACGGCCGTCGCGCGGTGAGATTTGGCCGAGAGCGCGAGATCGCCTGGCCGGGCGTGCAGAACCTGCGGGATGGCTGGCGCGCCGTCGTGATCTCCGCAACACTCGAGGCAGGCCACGAACGAGGGAGAAGCCCCATGCCGCCGAAGAGTCTGCAGGAGGTCCTGGACGCGTCCGGGAGCACCGTCGAGCTGCTGCGCAACTCGCAGCTCGGCGCCTACATCTATCCGGTGGTGCCGGGCGAGTTCAGCAACTGGCGCCGGGAGCAGATCGCCTGGCGCGAGACGGCGGTGCTGTTCGATCAGTCCCACCACATGTTCAACCTGTTCATCAAGGGCCCCGACGCGCTGAAGCTCATCTCCGACACGGGCATCAACAGCGTCGCGAACTTCCCGGTCAACATGGCCAAGCAGTTCGTGCCGGTCACGCCGGCCGGCCACGTGATCGGCGACGGCATCCTGTTTCACCTCGACGAGGAAGAGTTCGTCTGGGTCGGTCGGGCGCCGGTGGCCAACTGGCTCAGCTTCCGGGCGCAGACGGGTGACTACAACGTCGAGGTCGAGGTGGACCCGCGCTCGCCGTCGCGCCCGTACGGCAAACCGGTGACCCGGAGCTACTGGCGTTTTCAGATCCAGGGCCCCAACGCCTGGCCGATCATCGAGAAGCTCAACGGCGGCCCGGTCGAGCAGCTGAAGTTCTTCCGCATGGCGGACATGACGATCGCCGGAGACCGGGTGCGCACGCTGCGCCACGGGATGGCCGGCGCCCCGGGACTCGAGGTCTTCGGGCCCTACGAGACCTACGACAAGATCCGCGATGCCATCCTTGAGGCCGGCCAGGAGTTCGGCATGGAGGCGGTCGGCGCCCGCGCGTACGCGTCCAACACGCTCGAGTCGGGGTGGATCCCGTCGCCGTTGCCGGCGATCTACACCGGGGAGGAGCTGCACGGCTACCGGGAGTGGCTGGGCGCCGACAGCTACGAGGCGACCAACTCGCTGGCCGGGAGCTACGTCTCCGATCACATCGAGGACTATTACCTCAATCCCTGGGAGCTTGGCTACGGCCCGTTCGTCAAGTTCGATCACGACTTTGTCGGCCGCGACGCGCTCGAGCAGATCGAGCCCGATCAGCAGCGCAAGAAGGTGACGCTGGCGTGGAACGGCGAGGACGTGGCCAAGATCTTGGACTCGCTGCTCGATACCGAGGGCGAGCCGGGCTACCAGTTCTTCGACATCCCGATCGCCAACTACGGCTCCTCCAGCTTTGATTCGGTGCTCGAGCCCGACGGAGCCGTCGTCGGCTTCTCGATGTTCAGCGGCTACAGCGCGAATGAGCGGCGGGCGCTGTCGCTGGCCACGATCGACCCGCGGATCGAGCTCGGCACCGAGGTCGAGGTCGTCTGGGGAGAGCCGAACGGGGGGTCGCGCAAGACCACCGTTCAGCCCCACAAGCAGATCAACGTGCGGGCGATCGTCAGCCCGGTCCCGTACGCCGTCACCGCACGCCTCGAGTACGCCGAGGGGTGGCGCACCGCCGGCAAGAGCTGAGCGCGCCCGGCGCGTCAGCCGTCCGGGTGGGACTCCTCGGAGGTCGCGCTCGTCCCGTCCTGCCCCGGCGGCTGGTCCTCGGGCTTCTCGGCGTGGCCGCCGAACTCCGAGCGCATCGCCGACAGGATCTTGTTGCCGAAGTCGCCGAGGCCGCGGGACTGAAAACGCGTGTACAGCGCCGAGGTGATGACCGCCGCGGGCACGCCGAGGTCGATGGCGGCGTCGACGGTCCAGCGGCCCTCGCCGGAGTCCGAGACCCGCCCGGCGAAGTCGGTCAGCTCCGGTGATTTGGCCAGAGCGTCGGCGGTGAGGTCCATGAGCCAGGAGCCGATGACCGATCCGCGGCGCCACACCTCGGCGACCTCGCCGATGTCGATGTCGTACTGGTAGGCCTCGGGGTTGCGCAGCGGCGTCGTCTCGGCGTCGATCTCCCCCGGGTCCTTGGTGCCCTGATCGGCGCTGTTGAGGATCGCCAGGCCCTCGGCGATGGCGGCCATCATCCCGTACTCGATGCCGTTGTGGACCATCTTGACGAAATGCCCGGCGCCGTTGGCGCCGCAGTGCAGATAGCCCTGGGGCGCGGTGCCCTCGGTCCGGGTGCGTCCGGTCGTGGGAGCGGCGCTGGACTCACCGGGGGCGATCGTCTTGAACAGGGGGTCGAGGTGCTTCACCGGCTCGGTCTCACCGCCGATCATCAGGCAGTACCCGCGGTCCAGCCCCCAAACGCCGCCGCTCGTCCCGCAATCGATGTAGTGGATCTGCTTGGCGGCCAGCTGCTTGGCGCGGTGGATGTCGTCCTGGTAGTAGGAGTTGCCGCCGTCGATGATGATGTCCCCGGGCTCGAGCAGGTCCTCGAGCTCATCCAGCGTCTTCTGCACGATCCCGGCGGGCACCATGATCCACAGCGCGCGAGGCGTGGTGAGCGTGCTCACGAACTCCTTCAGCGAGGTCGCGCCGGTGGCGCCCTCGTCCTCGAGCTGCTTGACCGCCTCGTCGCTCACGTCATAGACGACGCACTCATGCCCGTCGCGCATCAGGCGGCGAACGAGGTTGGCGCCCATCCGTCCCAGCCCGATCATCCCCAGCTGCATTGGTGAGTCCGTCGGCACGGTCAAGCCTCCTGGTTTCGGTATCGCTCAATCGACGCTCAGACGGCGTCACGCGTCTCACAGTCATAGCGCGCGGGCGCAGGTCGCGCGTCTCCCCGTCGAGCCGGGGAATCGTCGCATGCTCGCGGGATGCGTGTTCGCATACTCGGGCTCCGCGAACTCGCCTACTTTCGCTCTGCAGATCATGCTACGGTGGGGGCAGATGGCGGCCGCTCGTGATCTCAACCCGTTTCGCTTCTCCGGTCCCCTACCGCCGGAGCAGATGATCGATCGGGACCCCGAAGCCGAGGATCTGCTCGCCCTCGCCGACGGCGGTCACTCGTTTCGCCTCGTCGGCCCCCGTCGCTACGGGAAGACGACGCTGCTGCGCCGCGTGCTGGCGGCCGCCGAGCGGGAGGGCGCGGCCACGGTGCTGATCGACCTCCAGGACGTCTTGTCGATCGCGGAGATCGTGGTGCGGATCGAGCGAGGGTACGAACGGCTCAAGGGTCCGGTCCGGCGACACGTGGAGAACCTGTTCCGCACCTGGAACATCGGGCTCTCCCTGGGCGGCGGTGGGTTCACCGCCACCCTGCAGCGCACCCCCCACGTCGACGCCGAGGCCGTCCTGCTCCGCGTGCTCGAGCTGCCGATGGCCCTGTTCGACCGCGAGGGAACGACGAGCCTGATCGTCTTCGATGAGATCCAGGACGTGCTCGCGGTCCCCGGAGCTGATGGCAAGATCCGCAGCGTCATCCAGCACCAGGCCGACGCGGCAACGTACGCGTTCGCCGGCTCGGCCCCGGGCGTCATGCAGCAGTTGTTCGCCGACCCGAAACGGCCGCTGCTCGACCAGGCGGTTCCGCGGCAGCTCGCGCCCCTCCCGCTCGCCGACGTCGGCGACTACGTCGCGCTGCGCTTTGCCCGCGGCGGCCGCGACGCCGGTGCCGCCTTGGCGCCGCTGCTCGAGTTCACGCGCGGGCACCCCCAGCGAAGCATGATGCTCGCGCACTACCTGTGGGAGCGCACGTCCCGCGGCGCGGCCGCCGACGAAGGAACGTGGGTGTCGGCGATCGATCAGGCCGCGGCGGACTCGGCTCCGCTCATGCGAGCGATCTGGCGGGCGCTGACGACCAACGAACGCCGCGTGGCGCGAGCGCTGGCGGTGACGGCCACCCCGCTGCACAGCGAGGAGACGGCCACTGCGGTCGGCATCAAGCGGTCGAGCATCGGCAAGGCCCTCGAGGGTCTCGTGGCCAACGCGGACGTCATCCAGGTCGACGGAAAGCCACGGCTGACCGATCCAATGTTCGAGCTGTGGCTCCAGACCCGCGGGCTCACTCCGACCGCCGGTGACGACGATGACCGCCGGTGAGGACGATGACCGCCGGTGAGGACGCGTCCTGAACCGGGCGCCGGAGCGCGCCCACCCGGTCGAGGTTCTTACGCAATTGTGCGGTGTCGTTTCGGGTCTCCTGGGCCGGGTGGGCAATGCTGATGACCAGCACCCAAAGGAGCCCCCATGACCACGATCATCGTCATCAACGCCATCTCGTCACTACTCGCCGGCTGCGGAATCGGCGCGGCGGTCGTCCGACAGAATCGCCGCGTCCGGCGCGAGTCCGCGGTGCAGCCCGTCTATGTGACGGTGAAACAGCGGCGGGCGGATCGTCAGTCGCACTGATACGGCAGGAATCTGCCGTCCAGTCTGTTCCGGACTCGCCGCGGAGCGAACCTCTATTTGCGCATTGGCGCGCCCAGCGGCAACCCGCGCCCTCCGGTGGCGAGATCGGCGGCGTTGAGGAACAGGTACACGCCGAGCGCCGCGAACACCAGGACGACGTACCCGGCGGCCTTGTTCATGGCATCGCTCGTGTCGAGGACACCGATCGTGCGGAGCACGAGGGCGACGACGACGAGGGCGAGGACGATCGAGAAGGCGGCCGGCAGCCGCAGTGAGCCGACGGTCAGGGCGGCGATGACGACCGCCCAGCTGATCAGGAACAGCGCGATGCTCTTGTTGACCGACGCCGCGGGCACGAGCAGCCAGTTGTGCAACAGGCCGAGCTCGAGGACGGAGAAGCTGAGCCAGAAGCCGGCGAACAGCCCGAAGATCGATGCCACCATCGTCTGACCCAACGCGGCCGCCCACACGGTCGCGATCACCAGGCCGAGGCCGGTGGCCGCGAAGATGACCGGCACGATGACGCCGCCGGCGGTCGCCGGCACATAGCCGACCAGGGACAGGCCGAGCGCGATCGACCCGACCACGAAGATGGGTAGCCCGAGGATCGTGGGATCCCCAGCTGGTGCACTTTCCGCCACCGCGGGAGCCTCCTCCACGATCGGCACGTCCGCCGCGAGCGTAGCCATCTGTACTCCTCTCAGTTGACAGCGCTACTCGATCACCCGCCGTGCGCCTTCGCAAGAAACCCGGATTTCTGCAACATGGCTGCATTTCGGACGCGGAGCAGCCCGCCGGCCGGGCGCCCCCGCTACGCGGACGGGTGATGATGGGGCGCGGGCGGCACGTCGAGCGCCGGGTTGCGATCAAAGAAGCCGACCGGCTTGAGCCAGAACGAGACGGTGTCCACCGACATGACCGGCCACTCCTCGGGTCGCGTGATGTGGTGGATGCCGAACACGTACCACAGCACGACGTCGGTGTCCTGGATCGAGCGGTCCTGGGCGGTCCACACCGGCAACCCGCGATCGTCGCGGCTCTGCACGACGAATTCACCGCACGGCCAGCGCTCCTGCTCGTCAAACGGCGTCACCCACAACGTGTGGGCGAGGACCTGCGCGCGGCGCATGACCGGCGACTCGGGCGCGAGCATCGGTGGGAAGCAGTCGCCGGGGACGAGCTTGTAGCCGACCGGGGTGCCGAGCCGGTTGCGCACCTGGTCATTGACCACCGTCCATGCGCGCTGAGTGCCCCAGTCGTAGTCCTGGCGGCCCTCGCGTTCGGTGCGCAGCGGCGTGCTGCGCTGGATAAGCGCCATCCCATGGGGATTGTCGGGGCCCACGGGCAGCGCCGCGGACTCGGTGGCGTACACGGTGTTGCCCTCGCCGTCGACGTCCAGATCGAGCCGTACGACGAGGAAATGCTGGTGAAACGGAGCGTAGATTCGCTCGTCGACGAGCGTCCCGTACGGCGGCTGGTGGCCGGGCGGGAATCCGGTCGTCACCATGATCCCCGTCGCGCGCACCTCGGCCTGGATGTTGCCGTCCTGGTACAGGCGCCAGTACACGAGGTACTCGTAGTTGCCGACGGTGATGTGGAAGGACACGACCAGGCGCCGCATCCGGCGCGTCTCGGCGCCACTCTCCTCATCCACGTGCTTCCACAGGACCCCGTCGTCCTCTTCGTGGATGCAGATCGCGTTGCGGATCGTGTACGGCGCGCCGGTGCTGTCGTGCAGCACCGCGTCGAGATAGGCAATCTCGCCGAGGCAGTCACAGTCAAGCTCCAGGGAGGTGGTCATGAACCCGAGCCCCCACTCGCCGATGTCGAAGGCGGTGCGCCGATAGTGATCCGGCGTCGGGTCGCGGTAAGGGACGACCATCTCGGCGAACGACAGGCGGTGCGCGACCGCGCGGGTGCGTCCCCCGTCCTCGTAACCGACGGTGTGCAGGACGAGGCCCTCGCGGTAGTTGAAGCCGATTCGCAGTGACCACTTCTGCCACCGCAGCAGGTTGCCGTCCAGCGTGAACGACGGGCCGTCGCGCTGCACGATCTCCAGCGGCGTGACGTCGTCGCGCAGCCGCTGGCCGGGGACGAGGCGTGGCACGTACTCGCCCATCGTCGGCGGCTCCGGCACGCCGGCGTCGTCCTGCACCTCGAGCAGCTCCATCCGGTTGAGATCGATGACGAAGTGCAGCCCGGTGACGTGGTTGGCGTACGGGTTAGACCCCGGCTGCGTGCGGTACCACACGTCGGCCCAGGCGACCCGGCGGTCGCGGTAGCGCTCGGGTAGGAGCTCCGCACCGTAGGCCCAGGCCTCCACGAGCACCCGATCGATGTCGGTGATCCCCCGCCGGGCCAGGGCGTCGATGACGCGAGGCTCTGCCCGCATCGTCACATCGCATTCGTGGACCTCGTCGACCGTCAGGTTGGGCTGCGCGCCGGGCTCGTGGCGCCACTCGATAACTCGATCGCCGGTGAGCGAGACCAGCGCCTTGTACGTCGTCCCGTCGTCACGGTTCCAGCACACGACCCGCGCCTCGCGCGCGAACGGCGCTCCGGGCTGGTGAGCGCGGACGGCCGGCTTGGACGGCTCGCGCAGCTCGATCGAGGCAACGCGCCAGCGGTCGGTCACGTCGCGGTCGCGGCGCAGGATTGAGGCCGTCTGCCGGATCTCGTCAGCCGTGAGCGGATCGAGCGGGTGGCGGGCCATGCCCGGGCATGCTCACCGATCACCCCCCATGACGCAAGCACGGGAGTCGCGGGCGGTGCCTTGTGCCGGGAGGCTCGGAAGGGTCGGGAGGGTCGGGAGGGGTCAGGCTGGCGGGTCGCCAGCGCCGGTCGTGGCGGAGGACCCATTGCGAACCGGCGCCGGAGACGGCCCCGCGTCGTCGGCTTCGGCGGCGGCGATCAGCGCCTTGAGCTCGCCGATGTCGATCTCGACCGTGTGGGCTTCGCCTTCGATCGGCTCGCGGTCAGGCAGCCCCGGCGGGCGCGTGAACGCGGGCACGGCGATCACCCGCTTGTGCTGGTGGCGCGCCGGCGTGATCTGGGCCCGGAACTGCACCTGGGTGCCGGACTCGCCCCACTCGACGACGAAATGGCCGTGGAGCCGCGATCCGACCCATGCGATCAGCACCATGAGGACGCCGACGATTACCAGCGGCAGCGTCCAGAACGAGTTGGCCACGAACAGGCCGGCGATCGCCAGCAGCAGCACGCCCATGAGGGCCAGTCGCACCGGTGGCCGCGCCAGCCATTGTCCGACGGCGTCGGCGAGATCCCGCAGCCGCGCCGGCCATGAGGATCGATGTGGGGCGGACCCGAGGGCGAC
>DATCFW010000449.1:0-12732 GCA_036509295.1 Solirubrobacteraceae bacterium
CCGTCGCGGCGCAGCGCCGGGTCGCCTCGACGGCGAGCAGGATGTTGGCGGTCTTTGACTGTCCGTAGGCCCCGAACGGCGTGTAGTCGCGGCGCTCGAAGTTAATGTCGTTGAACACGACCGGTGAGTACATGTGCCCGCGCGAGCTCAGCGAGACGACGCGCGCGCCCCTGGCGGCGGCCAACGCGTCGTGGAGGCCGAGCGTCAGCGCGAAGTGGCCGAGATGGTTGACGGCGAATTGCAGCTCCCAACTGCGCGGATCGAGGTGGAGTTCCTGGAGCGCCATCACGCCCGCGTTATTGATCAGCAGGTGCAACGGTCCGTCCCACGCCGCGGTGACTGCCGCGATCGAGGTCGGGTCGGAGAGGTCAAGACGCCCGACCTTCACGCCGCGGTTGCCCGGCGCCGCGATGATCTCGGCGGCGGTCCGCTCGCCCGCGTCGGGGTCACGAACCGCAAGCGTCACCTCGGCGCCGGCGGCAGCGAGAGCACGTGCGGTCTCGATCCCGATGCCCGATGAGGAACCGGTGACCACGGCGCCGGCCGGTGAGATCGATCCCCTCGACGACATCCCAGATCGTGGAATCGAAGCCAAAACCGGTCTCGATGCGGTGGGTGGTGTTCTCTGTCTCAGTCATGCGAGCAGGTCTGAACCTCCACCGGGCGGCGATAAAGAGTCCCGGCGGTCCTAGACCCTATGGAGGATGATTCGCCGGGACGTTGAAGGCCGGACCTCGGTCGCATTTTGCGGGGGTTTGACTGGCCGGAGATGGGCTCCGGCTGACCCCATACGAAGGAGGTCCGGCCGTGACTGGAACGATGACATGGGCGGCGATGGATGTCCACGCCCGCTCGACCTACGCGGCGTCGTTGGATGTCGTGACGGGCGAGCTGTGCCGGCAGCGGTTCGATACTGGCGCGGTGGAGCCGGTCGTTGGGTGGCTGGCTGGGTTGCCGGGGCCGGTGCGCGCGTGCTACGAGGCCGGGCCGACCGGGTTCGGTTTGTACCGGGCTGCGCTGGCGGCGGGTGTCGATTGTCAGGTGATCGCGCCATCGAAGACGCCGCGGCCGTCGGGGGATCGCAACAAGTCCGATCGTCGCGATACCGACCTGTTGTTGCGTCAGTTGATGGCCGGGGCGCTGACGCCGGTCGCGGTTCCGTCAGCCATGTCCGAGGCGGCGAGGGATCTGGCCAGGGCACGCGAGCAGGTCCGCCTGGATCTGATGCGCTGCCGGCACAGGCTCTCGAAGCTGTTGCTGCGTCACGGCCGCGTGTGGGACCGCAGCGCCTGGACCAAGGTGCACCGTCAGTGGCTGGCGGCGCAGCGGTTCGAGCATCCCAACACCGAGCTGGCGTTCATCGACAACCTCGCCGCGTGCGACGGTCTGACCAGCCGCCGCGAGGCGCTCGACGAGCGGCTCTCTTGGGTCGCTGCCGACCCGGAGTTCTGGCCGATCGTTCGCCGCTTGCGCGCGTTCCGCGGCCTGGACACCCTGTCCGCGCTGATCGTTCTGCTCGAGGTCTCAGACTTCACCAGGTTCCCGCGCGCGGTACAGCTCGGATCATGGCTCGGGCTGGTGCCGTCGCGCCAGCAGTCCGGCGAGTCAGACGTGCACGGGTCGATCACCAAGACCGGCTCGAAGTACGCGCGGCGGATCCTGGTCGAGGCCGCTTGGCACTATGCCCGGCCGCCCGGGCTCGGGCGGGCGCTGCACGAGCGCCAGGAAGGGCTGCCCGACCACATCTTGCAGATCAGCTCACGCGCCCAGCAACGCCTCTACCGGATCCACAAACGGATGCGCGAACGCAAAAAGCCCGGCAACGTGATCGTCGTCGCGTGCGCACGCGAGCTCGCCTGCTTCCTCTGGGCCGCCGCCACCGCCCCATAGCCCAGACTGACAGCCCTCTCCCGCTCGGGTGGGGAGGCGCCGGGCCCCGAAGTCCGCTGGCACGCGCGGTCCTACTATGGGCAGCCCTCACCAGGCCACGCCCGCTTCTAGACACGCGTTCCGCCGGCGACGAAACCAGGGACCTGGGGTGCCAATCTCCGCATATGAGACTGACCGACGTCGAGAACTCCGCCCGACGCCTCCCCACCCGAGCACACTTCCACCAACCCCCCAACGGCAGCAACGAGGGGAGCATGAACGCTGCTCACTTGACAGACGGCCCTCCATATGAGAAGTCACAGGGCCACGATCCACACGCGCCGCCGCCTTATCGTTCAACGCATGGCCTCAACGAACACGATCGGCGAGTACCTCCGCGCTCGGCGCCAACTCGTGCGCCCGGAGCAGGCCGGGCTGCCGGACCTAGCCATGCGTCGGCGCACGCCGGGCCTGCGTCGCGAGGAGGTCGCGATGCTCGCCGGCGTCAGCGCCGACTATTACATCCGACTAGAGCAGGGCCGCGACCACCATCCCTCCGCGCAGGTGCTCGACGCGCTCGCCCGCGCGCTGCAACTCGACGACGACGCGACCGCGCATCTGCACTCACTGGCCAGCCCAGAGCCCCAACGGCGCCGGCGCGCGCCAACCCGTCCAGAGCGCGTGCCGGCGGGCATCCTGCAGCTGCTCGACTCCTGGACCGACACCCCGGCGTACGTCTACGGGCGCTACATGGACGTGTTCGCCGCCAACCCACTCGCCTGTGCGCTCAGCCCGTTGAACGAGCCGGGCACCAATCTCGTGCGAGCGACCTTCCTCGACCCCCGCTCCCACGACCTGCTCGAGGACTGGGACGCGGCCGCGAAGTCCACCGTCGCCGGTCTGCGCGCGCTGGTCGGACCCGACGCCGATGACCCGCGCCTCAACGAGCTCGTCGACCAGCTGTCGGTGAGCAGCGAGCCGTTCCGTCATCTATGGGCCCGCCACGACGTCCGCCCCAAGCGCAGCGGCGTCACCCACCGCGAACACCCTCAAATCGGTCCGATCGACCTCAACTACGAGAAGCTGCCGATCCCGGACGCCGACCGGATGACGCTCTGCATCTACCACGCCATCCCCGGAAGCCCAAGCGCTCAAGCGCTATCGCTGCTCGCCACCATCGTGCACACCGAGCTCACGGCAACACCGACACGGTCGCCGTCGACGTCAAGCACGGGACCGTGGACGAACTCGCCCTCGTCGCGCCCGACATAGACCGCGGCGACGACGATCCGCACGACCGCTCGACGCCCCCGAGGACCACGCGTCATCGGTCGGCTCGTGCCGCGCGATCTCCAACGGACCGCCGAACCGAGTCGAGCACCTGCCTGACGACTCCGAAGCCGCCGGTGTGCTCGTCGGCTCGGGCGCCCTCCGAACAACCACTGCGATCGTGCGTGAACTGAAGAGGTCCCGGTTTGAATCCGGGCACCGGATTCAAACCGTCAGTGGTTACAGCGTTCCGCTGGTCGTGCTGTTGAAGGGCTTGCCCCCGATGTTCTTGACCGACCCCGCGCGGATCGTCGAACTGCCGGCCTCTGTGTAAGTGACCTGCACCTCCGCGCCGACCGTGACCTCGGCGGCGATCGTCTGCTGCGAGGCTGAGGTGCCGAAGGTGAAGGTCATGTCGTTGCCGTCAGCGCTCCGCTCGCCGAGCACGCTCGGCAGCACGTGGTACTGCTTGTACCCCGTAAACGAGATGGCGCCGTCTAGCCAGCCGGGGCCACCGCGGGAGCCCACCCCAGTGCCGTAGAAGCGGCCGTTGATCTTCGTCTGGATGTCCTGCCCAGGCTTGTCCAACAACGCCACCTGATACGGACCAGAAGCCGGACCGCTCGCGATCAGCTTCCTGGCGAGGAGCTGCTGGATGACCCCGGTGTCACCTGGGACAGACGTCCCCTTCGGCCACAGCCCAGCGGCCGCGAGAACCGCGCCGACGACGCCCGAGCAATCGAACCCCATCGCGTGCGCCCCGCTCGCGACGCCGACCTTCGCGTGGCCGCCGGCGTACACATACGGGTAGTTCTTGGCCTCAAGCTTGTCGGCGTAGCTGACCATCTCGTTGAGCTTGCCGCCCGTCGAGCCGGGGGTCCTGACGATGAAGTCCCCCGGCGTGACCGCCACGATCCTGCCGGTTACTGGCGAGGTGGCGGCGGAGGCGCTCGCGGACCCGAGGCCCAGGGCGGCGACGGTCAGACCGACGGCCGCGGCGGTGATGGTGAAATGGCGCAGTCCAGCGGGCAACGCGGGGCATGATATCCCCACCGAACGTGGCAGTGGTCGGCAGCCAGGCGTGGCTCAACGCCGACGAACGCGCGCCGGTCATCGGCGGGTCGAGCTCGATCGCCGCCGCGGATCAGGGCGCACCGAACCTGGCCAGTGGCCGGCGCGCGCGCCGGAACGGTCATGCAAGCAGGGCCACGTTGGCAGTCGCATCTCGTAGTCGCCAGGACCGCCACGCTACGGCGCGAACGGCCCTGTGCCTTCCTTGGCGACATTGCCGCCGCACCCCTCACGCCCCCACGGCCCGAATGGAGACGCGTCTCAGCCCGGCTCTGCCCCTACGCAATCGGCCAATTCTTTGGCCGTAAGTGTCCGCCCTGCATTCGGCGACGCGGAGGTCTCGACGGATGATCCGTTTGCCGGCGACGCGGGCAGCGAGTCCGGCAGGCATACCACCCGGGCCCCAGGTCGTGGAAGGGGGCACCCGCTCGCCGACGGGTTGACGCGCAGCAAGGTCATCGGCTTCAGGTCGAACAGCCACTGCCACGGGGTGGGAGCTGGAGCCCCCGGACCCCGTTAGCCCTTGGCGAAGTTGATGATGTATGACAGGTGGCCCAGCGGTCCGCCGGAGATGAGCTGTTGCGCACCTTCCTTTGAGGGCGGGGCGATCAACCCCATCACCCACAGCCCGGCGATGAACAGCGCCGAGCTGCCGATCGTCGCGATCGCCAGCCGCACGAGCGCCGGGCGCCACGCCCACGCCGCCGGCAGCGGTTGGGCAGCGTCTGTTTCGCGGGCGTGCAGCAGCACCCGGAAGAGCTCGAGCAGCCCCAGCACGAGCAGCGCATAGACCGATACCTCCTTCATGCAATCGGCGACCGCGAGCAGCACCGCCGCCGCAAGGCCCCGCCCGCGCAGGTATAAGGCCACGCCCCAGATCATCGGGGCGAGCGCGTACATGTCGAGCATCGCAATCCGACCCGAGACGATCATCAGGTTGTCGGCGGCCATCAGCGTCGCCGCCCCGACCGCCAACCACGGCCGCCCGCCAGCAGAGCGCACCACCGCGTACATGCCAAGGATCGCCAGGCTGCCGAACAAAACCGAGCCGATCCGCCACGCAAACGGCCCGTTGCCGACCAGCTCGATCGCCCCCCATCACCAGCTTGGCGCCCTGGGGATGTTCGGCGTTGGGGTCGGTACCGCGCGGCGCCCCTGGTTAGACGGGAATAACCCGGCGGCCAGCGTCCGCGGGGGGCGGATCCCCGCGACCACTTGCGCAGCCTCGACGTAGACGCTTTCGTCGAGCATGAGCGCGCGATCGGAGACGGTCCTGCATGGCGACACGCACGGCGCGCCGAGCTGGTAGGCGCGCGCTCCCAGGGACAGCGCCGAGACGAGCGCGAGCACGATCAGCGGCGCGCACCCGGCCAACCGGCGACTCCCCGCAAGGCTCATCACGGCAGCCAGGTACCGAGTCGTCCTGCAAACAAATTCCGCGGCCCACCGGTCGAGCCCGTTCGGTCCCTACAACGTGTATTTCCTGAACGCCGACTACAACCCCGCCGAGCCGGGTTATCCCTCCCTGCTCAACGACTTCGCGAAGATCAGCGTGACCCGCGACGCGTTCCTGTTGTTCTACGACGAATTCCCGCTCCAGGGCTCGCTGCCAGGGTTCGGCGGCGGGTTCTTCAACGGCGCGCAGCAGTTCGCCTTCGACAAGACCGCGCCCGAGCGGGGGCGTCAGGTCACGCTGTCAAACGGGGCACCAAACCCCGACTTCAACGTGGCGCACCAGAACATGGGCCTGCTGCCCACCCCAGACGGGAACTGTGATGGCAGCAACGGTGGTACGGCGGGAGTCACATGCTGGGTGGCGGTGATCCCGGCGCAGCCGGCCGACGCCGGCCAGTACGACAACCACAACGGCGGGTCGGGGTTCATGATCAGCGGCCTGGACTTCAACAGCTTCGCCACGTTGCCCTCAGGGGGCGACAACCGGATGGCGACGTGGGCCTGGACCGGGCTCAGCAACCTCAACCGCAGCGGCTGCGGTACCTGCAGCGGCATCAATTTCGGCGGCGAGCTGTTCACCGGCACGAACCCGTACTACAACCCAGAAAACGCGGTCGGAGATGGGATACTCGCGGCCCAGAAGGCCGGGCCGATACCGCTGGGTGACGAATGCGGTGCCGCCGGCCTGAGCACGGGAAGCCCGCCGCCCAAATCCTGTCCCGAAAACGGACTTAACACCAACGGCGACTTCATGACCCAGGCCTCGCAGGCCCAGGGCCAGGTGTGGGCCGCGATGTCGACGCAGGTCAACCAGACGTTCGGGACCAGCTCGGAGTTGCACATGGGCGCGGTCTACTGGGTGGTTGACACCGGCTCGTTCGATCGAACCGGCCAGTTCGCTATCACCAACCAGGGGTACGCCTCGGCGGCCCACGAAGACCTGAACATGCCGGCCATCGCCGCCGAAGGCACCGGCGGCAACGGCAAAGCCATCATGCTGTTCACGCTGAGCGGCAACGGCGGCCCGGCCGCCGGCAAGAAGGCCGGTTTCTTCCCGAGCACCGCCTACGGCCGGATGACCCCCACCTCGCTCGGCTTGAGCGACTCCACGATCAACATCGCGGACGCCGGCCAGGCACCCCAGGACGGGTTCAGCGAGTACCAGGGCTTCCCTGGCCTGACCCGGCCCCGGTGGGGCGATTACAGCTGGGGGATCTACCTCCCCGACGGCAGCAACCGGTTGTACTTCGCCAACGAGTACATCCAGTCGCCGAACTGCAAGGGAAAGGCGTTCACGCTGACCATCGGAACCTGCGGCGGAACCCGCGACGGCTTCGCCAACTGGGGAACCTCGGTCAACGACGTAGTGCCGTAGTAGCGCGCACCGGCCCGGGGGGCTCGGATAGCAGGCCGCAGGGCGCGGGCCGACCAGATACGGTCCGCGCCCTCTGGCGCGCAAGGTCATCCTCCTCCCCACGCCGCCGGAACGTCTTCGACGTCTCCGTGCCCGATCTCAACGCCCGCGACGAAGGAACGCTCGGCCGGATGCGCACGGCCGTGGCCGCCCGGACCGAGCCGGTCGACCGGATCCTCGCCGTGGTCGACGCCCCGGGGCGATCTTCCGTGAGCCGGGCTTCCCGTGGCCGCGCTCATCGCGTTGGCGCCGGCGGCTGACCGGCGCAGCCGCACACTGTCGGCCGCAAGGGTTGCGGACGCCGGCCCGGTGACCGATGATGGGGCCATGGCCCAACGCGCAGCCCGGATCGGTGCCGGCATCGCCCTCGTCCTCGGCATGACGGCCGCTTTCGACGCCGGAGCGCCCGGCGCGGCGCGGACGAGTCCACCGAACTCCGGCATTCGCGGGATCGTCCTCTACGGCCCTACCTGCCCGGTGGAGCGCCCAGGGCACACCTGCGAGCGGCCGTACGTGGCCAACCTGACCTTCCAGCGCGCCGCTCTCCGCGGCGCGACCGCTCATGCCCGGTCGGGCACCGACGGGCGCTTCTCGGTCCGGCTGGCCCCCGGCCGGTGGCTCGTCAAGGTGAACGCCGGCGCGAGCCTGTACCCGCGCGCGAGCTCACGGGTGGTCTCGGTGACCGCTCGCCACTTCACCAGCGTGACGATCCAGGTCGACAGCGGGATCCGGTAGCCCGCCGAACGCGGGCCACCGGATCCGGTCGCCGCTACTGAGTGGGGACGTCCAAGACGCGCGTGCCCCAGTTGCGCTGTCCGTCCGGAGTTTGGCTCGACACCGGCGGCATGTACTCGACCGCGCCCCACACCGACTTGCCCGAGGGATCGAGGATCGCCGATGAGTCGTCACCCCAGGCCCTGGTCGGGTCGCCTGAGGTGTCGACCGCGATGTCGAGCCCCGACGACGTGCTGTCGGAGCGGAGGTAGAGAATCGTCGCGTACCACGTGTGGGTGGCTGCGTCGTACTGGCAGCGCGGGTCGCTCGTGAACTCGGAGGCGCCCTCATCGAACACGTCGTTGACGTTGTAGGCGTTGCTGACCGGCGTGCCGTTGGTCTTGTAGACCGTGTAGGCCGAGTTGACCATCTCGAGCACATAGTGTCGGTGGGCAGTCGCGCCTGTGCGCGCTCCTCCGGACGAACCGTGGATGTGTGCGGATCGGCGGTCTATTGTCCCGCGACGAAGCGGGCCACGGCGGTCTTGGTGATGACCCCGTGGGTAACGCCGACGCACGCATCGGCGGCCGGCACCAGCGCCGGCTGTTGCAGGTTGATCCCTGCGGTGGCGAGCATCTGGTGGGTCAGAGCGCCGCTGCGGGTGGGATCGGGGAAGTCGGCGAACCCGTGGCTGCGTAGGCAGCGCGCGAACGCCAGCATCGCGGTGATCTGCACGTGACTGTGCGCCGGACTCTGGCTTTGGCCTCCGTGCGGCAGCAGGTGACTGCAGGCTGGGACCGCCGACTGGATCGCGGGTGCCTGGGCGCTGCTCGCCGAGAGCATCTGTTTTTGCTCGTAGGGTGAGTCGGGGAAGTTGGGTACCCCGTGCGAGCGCATGCAGTCGGCGAAGCCGACCGCGTCCTGCTCTGCTTGCCGGATCTGGGCCGCTGTCACGTGCCTGCCGGAGTTGGACGAGTTCGTGCCGCAGGCGGCGATCACCGTCGAGGCGGCGATCGCGGCGGCGGCCAGTGGGAGACGTGAAGGGGTTCTGAACATGACCGAGGTGGTATCCGATTGCCTGTCACACGAGTGCAACACGCCAGCGCTGAGGAGTCGAGCGCTGAATGGTCGCGGTGTGTGATGGCGTTGTGATCTACGGTGGTGCACGATGTTCGGGTGCGCGTGCTGGTGGCTGAGGATCACATGGAGCTCGCCCGCGACATCGCGGAGGGGTTGCGCGATCGCGGGATTGCGACCGACCTCGCGTATGACGGCTCGGCCGCGTTGCAGAAGGGGGTGGTGTACCGCTACGACGTGATCGTGCTGGACCGCGACCTGCCGGGTGTGCACGGCGACGCAGTGTGCGTGGCGCTGCGTGATCGCGGATCGGACGCGCGGATCTTGATGTTGACCGCGGCGGCAGCGATCGGCGACCGTGTGGACGGTCTGAACCTGGGCGCGGATGACTATCTACCCAAGCCGTTTGCGTTTGAGGAGTTGGTCGCGCGGGTGCATGCGCTGGCTCGCCGCGCGCCGGCGAGGCCGCCGCTTTTGGCGAAGGGGGACGTGGTGCTCGACCGGGCGCGGCGGCGGGCGACCCGGGCGGGGCGGGAGCTCTCGTTGACGCGCAAGGAGCTGGGTGTGCTCGAGGTGCTGCTGGCGGCCGATGGGGCGGTGGTCAGCGCCGAGGAGCTGCTTGAGCGGGTGTGGGATGAGAACGCCGATCCGTTCACGCGTACGGTGGCGGTGACGATCGGGCGTCTGCGGCGCAAGCTCGGCGAGCCTGAGGTCATCAAGACAGTTGTCGGCGCCGGCTACCGGGCTCTATGACCCCCGTGATCCTGACCGTCGCCGTGCGGCGGCTGTGGCCGCGGCGGGTGCGCACCCGGCTCGCCGTCTTCTACACCGTCCTGTTCTTGCTGGTCGGCGTGATGCTGTTGGCGGTCACGTACGCGTTGGCGGCTGCGGTGCTACTGCCTGGCTCCTCGCCATTGCCGAAGTTGCTCAAGCCGCAGGACCGGGCGCTGTTGGAACTGTGTAAACCTCTGCCCTCGTCGCCCTCGCTGCTCGCGAAATGCAACCATCTCATCAACATCGTCGGCGCCGGCGCCAGGTCCCGCGGGGGCGCGCTGGCCGCTCTGCGGGTCGCTTCGGCGATTGGACTCGGGATCCTGGCAATCGCCGCGGCGGGCCTCGGCTGGCTCGCTTCCGGGCGGGCCCTGAGGCCGGTGCGGTCGATCACCGAGGTCGCCAAGCGTGCTTCCGAGCTGCGGCTCGGTGAGCGTCTCGCGCTCACGGGGCCCGATGACGAGTTCAAGCAGCTGGCCGACACCTTCGACGTGATGCTCGAGCGGATCGATGCCGCGTTCACCAGCCAGAAGCGGTTCGTCGCCAACGCGGCGCACGAGCTGCGCACGCCGCTCACCGCGATGCGAACCGCGATCGAGGTCACACTCTCCAAGCCGACCAGGACGCCAGAGCAGCTCGAGGCGATGGCGGCCCGCGTCAAGCGATCCGTCGAGCGGGCCGAAGCCACCGTCGAGGCACTCCTGGCGCTCGCGACCAGCGAGGTGGGTCCGACAGACCAGGAAGCGATCGATCTCGCCACCGCTGCCGAAGACGCGGTCGACGCCTCGCGGGCCGCGATCGATCAGCGCCAGATCACGGTCGACGCCACGCTCGAGCCCGCACTCGCGCAGGGCGATCGTGTGCTGCTCGAGCGGATGATCGCCAACCTCATCGACAACGCCGTGCGCCACAACAACCGGGGTGGCTGGATCAAAATCCGCACGATCCAGCAAGCCGACAGCGCGGTCTTCGAGATCACCAACACAGGACCCAGCGTTCCCGCCGAGCAGATCCCAACCCTTTTCGAGCCCTTCGCGCGCGCCAAGCATCGTCTCAACCACTCCGACGGTGTCGGACTCGGTCTCTCGATCGCGAACACGATCGCCCGCGCTCACAACGCCACGATCACCACGCGCCCGCGCCTCGGGGGTGGACTCGAAATGTCGGTCACGATCCCCGTAAACCCGAGCTGACAGCGCGCCGCAGCGCCTGAAATCCGCGGACCTACACTGAGGCCCCGCCCCCGTGGCTCCGCTCGGGAGCGGCGCGGCACCCGCATTCGTGCAACCTCGCCGCGCATGACATTAGGATTCGGCTGCCATGGCCGAGATCTCATCGTCCCTGTACCGCGCCGGGGAGGGCGAGCCAGTGGTCCTCCTGCACGGGTTCACCGGCCACTGGCGTCATTGGAAGCCGGTGCTGGCGGATCTCGTCGCGCGCTACGAGGTGATCGCGCCCACGCTGTCGGGACACAACGGCGGGCCCGAGTACCCGAGCGGCATGAGCCTCGAGAAGGTCGCGGATGCCGGCGACTCGCTCGAGCGCCATCTTGATGAGCTCGGCGTCGGCACCGCCCATTTTGTCGGTAACTCGATGGGCGGATCACTCGCGATCGAGCTCGCCAAGCGCGGCCGGGCGCGCAGCGTCGTGGCGTTCTCGCCGGGCGGCGGCTGGGAGCTCGGTGGTCCCGAGCCGGAGCGGATCGCCCGTTTTTTCGCGCGTCAGATGCGCATCGTCCGCGTCTCGTGCAGGCAGATCCCGCGCCTCATGGATCGGCCCGTCGCGCGCAAGCTCGCGCTGCGCGACATCATGCGACACGGGGAGCTGGTGCCTCCAGCGGACGCGGTCGACCTGAGCCTCGATCCGCTTGCCTGCACGGTCGCCGATGACGTCCTCGCCAGTCTCCGCGCCGGTCGTGCGCACGTCGAGGACCTCAACCAGATCGTCGCGCCAACGCTCATCGCTTGGGCCGAACGCGACCGGATCCTTCCGCTGGCGACCTGCTCTGCGCGCTTTCGTCGGGAGATCCCTCATGCGGAGTTCCGGGTCCTACCGCGCGTCGGGCACGTGCCGATGTGGGACGACACCCGCCTCATCGTCAACACGATCTCCGATTGGGTCGAGGCGCACCTCACGCCGCCGGGCGAAGCTGCAAGCTAACAGCGGCCGGTCAGGTGCCGCCGTCGGGCCGGCATTTGATCTCGGCCCGGCTTGGAGCAGGGGGCCGACAGTGCCGCAGCCAAGCGCGGACGATCGGAATCTCGCCAACGGAGGTCATCCGGCCGGCGGCCGACCTGACGATGCGTTCGTGGCAAAGGAGTTGCGCGCTTGGGGTCCGTACTGTGCGGCAACAATGAACTGGGATCTGCGACACCGGAAGTCATCGCTGGTGATCCGGCTGCTGCTGGCCGTTTGGATCACCGTCGTCGTCGTTGTGCTGTGCGCCACGGGACACTGGTGGGGCCTGGTGTTCGTCGTCCCCCTGGTCCTTGATTTGTACCTGCTCCGCCGGATCTCGGCGGCCGGCTCAGGCCGGTAGCGCGGCGTCAGCGGAGTTCGGGATCCTCAAAGGCTGCGGCACGGAGTATCGGTGCGCTGGTTTCGGAGCGAGGGCTCGCGTTCGCCCCGGCGCCGCGCGAGATGGGGCCACGTCGTTAGCGTGCCCGCCGAGAGCGGCCGTCGCCGTCGTCCGGTGATTGCTCGCCGGACGGGTAGCCGGCCTAGTCAGAGGTGGGCGCGGGGGCGCTGGGGTGGGGGTCGCCGCGGATCGAGTGTGGTGAGGGCGCTGAGCAGCCGGTCCACTGAGTCTTGTGCGTGGTGGTCTGCGGCGAGCGCCCGGAGGGCGGGTTCGTTGGTCGGGTAGGCGTCTCGTTGGCCGGGCGGGAGCGCGATGGGGAGATCGTCGACGGGCCGCACGACGGTGATCGCGGCCTGGAGGTACTCGCGGTCTGCGTGGCGCAGCGCGCGGTCGCGCAGCACGCCCGCGATGTCTCCGTGGCGGCGGATCATCGCTGCCGCGGTCACGGCGCCGACGCCTTTGAGCCCGGGAAGTCCGTCGGAGGGGTCGCCGCGCAAGATCGCGAAGTCGGCGT